>DMCG01000216.1 GCA_003445855.1 Spartobacteria bacterium
TCCTCATGATGTCGATCTTTGCCGCATGGGCGATTCCTTGCGCGCAAATGGCCGGCGGCACTCGCGTCACCCGCGCCTGGTGGGCCCAGTTATGGATCGCCCTTGCCGACTTCAACCTGCGAGGTTGGGCGCTGAATGTTCCACGCAGTTTCGGTTACTTTCTGCCGTGGCTTCTTTTGTTACCATGCCTGCCCAGCGCAAAATTTTCGTCTGAGCGCAAGATCGACATCGTCCGTGGTTTAAGCTGGGGAATCGCAATTCCACTTCTGGTTGTCGATCTTGTCCCCGGATCGTTGCCGCGCTATACGATGCCGCTACTCGCGCCGGCCTGCGTGCTCTGTGCAGCGATCTTGACCGCGGAGGAAGTTACCTGGCCAAAACTTTTTGGCGGCAAAAACATTTCGGCGCAAGATCGACAACGTATCACCGCAGCGGTGGTGATCATGACCTGTGTGTGCATTTTTGCTTATGCGGCCGTGCTCGTTCCGAAATTACGGCTGAGGCAAAAGGTCAAGTCGATTGCTGTGCAAATCGATGCGGCGGTGCCGCGCGCGGAGCTCCTTTATGCGCTCGATCCGGACTATCAGCCTTTTCTTTTTTATACCCACTCGAAATTGGTTTACATCAGTGAGATTGCTGATCTGCCGCTCGACGTCAGGTATCTGCTTGTCCAACCAGAGAGGGAGAAGGAGATTGAGGGAAGCGTTCGCTGGGCGCCGCGCCGTGCGCATCGCGTGCTTGGAATTACAGACTATCGTCATCGATCGATTATTCTTCTTAAGATTGATTGACGAGGATGCGGCGGCCTGTTTGACAAAATTGGAATTGGTTAGCATGCTAACTAATTCGCTTTTTCATGATATCTGATTGGGAAACAATTGGTCCCCCTGTTGCATGGAACCGCTCTTGCCTGGCGCCTAAAGCTGGATGAGCGGCTCAAGCCGATGGGTTTGAGCCAGGCAAAGTGGCGCACACTCTTGCATTTGTCCGTGGCCCCGAGTGCGCTCACCCAGACGGAGATCGCGGCACGATTGGGCGTGGAAGAACCAACCGTTGTGACGTTATTGCATCGGCTGGAGAGGGAAGGTTGGGTCACGCGCAGGAGCTCGCCGCATGATCGTCGCTGCAACACGGTACATCTTGGTCGGCGCGCCCAGCGCATCATTGTTCAGATTAAATCGGCGGCGGACAAACTTCGGCATGAATTGCTTTCTGATATTCCACCGACCGCTCTACGAACTTGTATCAATGTGCTGACCCGAATTTGTGAGAAAGCGGAGAGGCGCGATAAACTCCGAAGAAATGCGGTGCCACACGCTGCTCCCGACCGCAACGGCCAGAACAGGAGCGGGCATCCGATTCCAAGGAAAAGGGCGCTCCGCCGCGCCATGAGAGGATCCAAATGAAGCACGCGCGCATCGGGCACCAATCTATTCCTCGATGGGCGTATCTGCTTTTTATCGTCCTGGCCGTCTTCGTTCTCTATCGAATTTTTCAGCACAGGGCCGAGGTGGCCAAAGCCTCACAACCACCAGTGCGACCGGTGCTTGTTGCGAAAGTGATCACAAAGGACGTGCCGCTTTATCTCGATGAAATCGGCACGTGCAGCGCCTACGAAACAGTCCAGGTCCAGGCGCAGGTGAGCGGGCAAATCATTGCGCGTCACTTTCAGGACGGCGCCGATGTGAAGCAGGGCGATTTGCTTTTCACGATTGATCCGCGGCAGTATCAAGCCGCGCTCGATCAGGCGCAGGGCCAGCTTGGGCAGGTCAAAGCGCAGCTTGGGCTCGATCGGATTACGCTCAAACGGCAGCAGGAATTGCGAGCTAGAAACGTAACCTCGCCGCAAGATCTGGATGTCGCGCAAGGGACTGTTAACAGTGACGAAGCGAAAGTGAAGAGCGCGGAAGCAGCGGTCGCTGCCGCGCAGGTGAATCTCGATTTTTGCAACATTCGTTCGCCGATCAACGGTCGCGCCGGTTTGCGACTTGTCGATGTTGGCAACATTGTCTCCGGCGGAAATGCGGGCGGCGGTGGTGCAGTGTTGCTCACTATTCAGGGACTCGATCCGATTTATACGGACTTCACCGTTGCCGAGACGGATCTGGCTCTCGTGCGGCGTTATCTCGGTGGTCCAAACGTGAAAGTACAAACTGATTTGTCCGATGGTTCAATTCCGCCCAGGCTGGGCGATCTTTATTTCATCGACAATGCCGTGCAACCCGGCGCGGGCACGGTAAAGGCGCGTGCCATCACACCAAATCCCGACCGCGCTCTCTGGCCGTCGGAATTTGTTCGCGTGCGTTTCATTCTCGACGTCCTGAAGGATGCTCAGCTCGTTCCGTCGCAGGCGGTGCAAATCAGTCAAAGCGGACCGTTCGTTTTTGTAGTTAAACCGGACAACACAGTCGATTTGCGCCCAGTCAAACCTGGCCAGCACCAGGAGGGCGATATGACGGTGATCGAAAATGGCCTCAAGCCGGGCGAGACGATCGTCATCACCGGTCAGCTCGCATTGTCGCCCGGGGCAAAGGTCGATCCGAAACCCTACGACGCCGGTAATCCCAAGAGTGACCGCCAAGTCGCAGCTAAAGGTGCAATGTAGATAATCAGGTTGCTCGCATGGATCGGCCAGATCAACACGATGGCGCAACGAATCATGAGCACGATTCGCCGCATCCCGCGCAAGATCGACAACAAGCGGCGAGGCCAGTAACGGCTGGCGTGCCGCCAAAAGATACTCCCGGCGGCAAGCTAATTCAGGTCACGGGCACCGGACTTTCCGGGCCGTTCATACGCCGTCCCGTCATGACGATATTGCTGACGCTGTCGGTCATCGTTGCGGGCATCGCCACTTACGGCAAACTCGCGGTCAACGATTTGCCCGCGGTCGATTATCCGGTCATCAACGTCACCTGCGCTTATCCTGGCGCCAACCCGTCCACCATGGCGAACAACATCGCCACGCCGCTTGAGAAGCAGTTTTTGCAAATTCCCGGCCTCGATATCATCACGAGCCAGAGCACGCAGAGCAACACGTCGTTCACTCTTCAATTCAATCTCAGCAAGAGCATCACCGACGCCGCCACCGATGTGCAGGCCGCAATACAGCGCGCGACCGGCAAATTGCCGATTGATTTGCCCAGTCCACCGACGTTTACGAAAACAAATCCGAACGACCAGGCGATTTATCTGCTCGGTTTGTTGTCCGACACGCT
>DMCG01000012.1:0-2979 GCA_003445855.1 Spartobacteria bacterium
GCTTAGTGTCGCCATCCGCGCGAGGCGGGAAGAATCAACGCTTCAGGAGTGCGCCGGCGGCGCGTGTTCGAAAATGCTGGCCGCGAGAAATGGCGACGGAACCCAAAGTGGATTCAGCAGCGGAATTTTCGAGAATTGGACAACTAGAGCCGGTGCGCTGACAAGTGGAAGCTGCGGCGCATGATCGTAGTTGCCCGATGAAATAAACGTCGCCGCGCAAGTGTGCTCGATTCGATTTGCATCCGGGTGGATGCACTCGTGCAATCGCGGCGAAACGCTCAGCGCGAGCGTCCAAAGAAACGCGACGGAAACGAAAACAGCGAAGCAGGCCCGGCCCGATTGCCGATCCGATCCCGGCGTTGCACGTTCTTTCATGCGCCGCGAGCTTCTGCCGGCGCTGAAGATTCCGCAAGAAATTTTTGCAAGATCCATCGGCATTTGAGGTGTCATCAATCAGAATCAATGCGCTCATGGACAGAATCGCCGCGCAAAAAAAATCCCCGCTCAGCACTTGCTTCGTGATTTTTTTGCTTGTCGGGTTTTGGGCAAGAGCAACAGCTCAAGATTTTGAACTGCGGGGTCTCGACCTGACAAATTGGGATTGTTTAACCAAGCTTGAAGGCTCGGCCAAAACCCAGGATGGAAAGGAGCGGAATCGACAGAAGAACCGCTCAGCCGCCGACCTTTCGGGTAGGAATATTGTCTCGCTCGACACCGCTGCGTTCCTAAAACGAGTTGGCGAGTACGATCAGAACATTCAAGCCAAGCATCGCCGCGACCTCGTTCCGGGCCAGAAAGAGCAAGTGGAAGGGTTCGACAAAGAGATCGTCTCGCTGACCGGCTGGTTGGTGTTGGCGTATCAAGGCGTGCCCGAATCGGCCAACTGTCGAAGCGAGCAATTCCTCGACTGGCATTTGGAATTATTGGAAGAACCGGCCGATCATCCGCCACAAATCGGCGATCCAACACCGATTATTTGTGAGATCACGCCAAGAACTCAGAGTCTGCTTTATCGTGCCAACATTCGGATTCAGAATCTGGCAGCATTCGTTCGGCTACCGGATAACAGCACCAAACCGACCGGCGGCAAGGCGCACAAGATTCGCGTCACCGGATATCTGATGTGGGACGATGAACATAACGCAGCGGCGGACGTTGGCACGACGATACAATGGTTCAGCCCAAACGGATATCACCATCCCTGGCGATCGACTGCATGGGAAGTTCATCCCGTGATGAAGATCGAGGATCTGGAAACAAAGTGATGGCGCTGATGCTTCCAGCACTGGGCGACGCGGCTGGACAGCCGGCAACTGTTAGATTACGGGTGCAGCCAAGCGCGCGCAAATCATGGGAGCGACAAAAATTTATTTCATTATTTTCGGTGTCCTCACGATCGCCGGCGGCATCATCGGTTACGTGAAAGCGGGGAGTTTGCCGTCGATTATTGCTGGCTCGATTACCGGACTTTTATTGCTCATTGCAGCGTTGCTTTTGCCGGAGCATCGCGCGATCGGGCTGGCGACTGCGTTCGTCATTTCTCTTCTTCTCGCTGCGCAATTCATTCCCAAATTTATTCGGACAGGGAAAGCGATGCCGGCGGGCATGATGTCGATCTTGAGCGTGATCGGCATCGCCATGGCGCTGGTCGCCTGGATGAAAAAGTAATCGCGCGTGGCAAGAATTCGTCTGCGGACGTGGCGGCGGCTGGTGGTGCTTTTGTTGGCCGCGATATTTGTCGCGATCGTTTATCGCTGGATTTCGCTGGAGCGCTGGCATTGGCAGTTAACGCGTGCAATTTCGACAGAAAGCCCGCCGCCAATCGAAATTCCGGAACCGTCGCCAACGCCGACAAGGCCGCCAGCGATCAGGGGCAAACTTGAAACGCCGCGTCTCTTCAACGACATCGCGCTGCACGCGAGCGTCGAACCGACGCCGGGCGGCGCCGCTTCCGACGAGCGCGTTGATCCGCAAAGTTATGTTCTCGATCTAAAATTGCTGGCGCGCGTTCCCACGCCGAACAAAACGATCGAGGAACTGGCCAAGGTCAGTCCGGAGTTGCCAAGACTTTTGCCCGGACTCGCCACAATGCTGACTCCTGAATCGGTCTCGCCATTTTTCGCCGAGCTTTACAACACAAAGGTGAAGATGCTGCGCGAAAATCTCAACCGACTCGATCAGCTGCTTTCGAAGCACAATTTTTACGATTGCCAAACCGTGCTGCAATTTCGGCATCCGCAAACTCATCGTCGCGCAGTGCTTTTGCAGGCGGACATGGATGTGGATGCAGACGGCTCGGATGCCGATCGTCTTCCGCTCGGCAGCAGCGCGCCCACAAATTTCAAACCGTTCACGAGTTATAAGTGGTCAAAGAAAACTTCCGCACCGAATCCTTATCTCGCGCCGACCGAAGAAAGATTGAGAGCTGCGGAAGTGGAATACGCGCTCAAGACGATCGCGCCGGAGCGCAAAAAAGAATTGCGCACAGCGATCGGACGATTGCGCGAAGAAGTTGAATCGCTGAAAAAATTCAGCTTCCTTATCGGCGCGACCGATCCTTACATCGTGCTGCCGGGCAGCTTCGCGCGCGGCCGTGACGCTACCAAGGTCGGAGATTACGCAGTGGTAATTTTCGGCAACGCAATCTATCCCGCCATCGTCGGCGACGTCGGGCCGGCAGATAAAGTCGGCGAGGCCTCGCTGCGCATTGCGAAAGAGATCAACAGCCTGGCCACGCCATATAACCGGCCGGTGAGTGATCTCAAAGTAACTTATTTGTTTTTCCCAGGAACGGCCGACACGCCCTTCGGTCCGCCGGATTTGGAAAAACTCCAGGCGCGTTGCCAAGCACTCGTGAACGAGATCGGCGGCGCCGCCGTTCCGCTGCATCACTGGGAAAACATCATTCCACCACCGCCGACGCCCACGCCGGCGCCGAGCCCTTCGCCGTCTCCAACGCCAACATCGACATCGTCGCCC
>DMCG01000012.1:3279-4974 GCA_003445855.1 Spartobacteria bacterium
CGACGCCTTCGGAAAATTCGTCCGTGCCGCTCGTCCCGACAACTTCACCGCTCGTTACGCCAGCTCCGTGATCGACTGAGCTGCGAAGTTTGGCTACCCCGCTTGGATTCGAACCAAGAATAACGCCTCCAAAGGGCGCTGTGTTACCACAGACACATCATTTAAAGTGCGGGTCACGCATTTCCTTGAACAGTTGGTTGCTCTCCTGCCAAGGCTAAATACCTGAGGAGTGCGTCGATCTTTATTGAGATACAGAACCAAATACGCTTCTTTGCTCGATTTCGCGTTCCTATTCGCGAGTAAACGAAATCCGTTCGCAAGCGTCAGTCGCAGCCGGAGTGTGAGCCGACCGAGCCGACCGAAGGTCCCGTCGATCCACCGCGGATGAGTACGCTGTAGCCACCGGAGATCACACGCCGCACTGCTTCACCGGTTTTGGGATCAACGCGGAGCGGCTCGTCGCGGATGCTTTGGTTAACCTCGAAGCGCCGCAGCGGCTTGGTGGCGTCGGTCGTTTCGTAAACATACGTAGGCATCTCCGAACCTACTCCTAAGATGTCGAGTTGCAGGTTTTTTCGCTCGAAGCGCTGATATCTGAGCGCGAGCTAGCTGTCGCTGGTCCGCGCGATGGCACGCACGCGAAGCCGTCGTCGTGCTGCTTTGAAGTGCTGAAACCGACGGTCGTAGCAGTGACGCCGCGCGCGACGATGGACTACCAAATCCCGTCTGATGAAGCCATGCAGGGGCAGAGATATACGCTGACCAAGCGATGCAGCTAGGCCGCGTCGCGAAAGAAATTCGTGTGGCCGTCCCCGAGCGCATGAAAAGACGAAGGTCGTCGCGCGAAAGGGTCGCCGAATCGGGCCTTTCAGCCCGGTCGCCCGAAAAGTTCGCTATTTTTTTAGCTGTTTCTCAAACTTCCGCTTCCGCGTCCCCCGAAAATAATCGCCAGCCCGAGCAGGATGACTGCGACCGGCACAAGCGGCGCGCTGGTGATGTAAGTGATCAAGACGAAGATGATCGCGATGACGGCGAGGATTGTTGCGATGTTGTAGTTCATAGTTTTTCTATCGTGTGTTTGCCGACGCTACGGTGTGAGCCAACGCTGTGCAGATTGTGCGGTGGGGCTCAGGTCGCGTAGAGTACCACGACTCAAATCCTTTAGTCGAGAAACAAAGACCCTGCGCTACCGGGAACGGCCCTCTTGCCGTAAGCGAGTCGTGATGTCTACAAATTTCCTATACGCCCATGCGTACTGCGGTTTCTCAGTTCGCGACATTGGTACCCACGTTTCTAAAGTCTGTAATGCCTCTAAGATGTGCGCGATGTCGGACTTAATTTGTGTGACTTCTTCCCGAAGCTTTTTGAGTTCTTTCGCATCTTCGGTGACGGCGGTCTCGTGGTGCTCGACGGCGTGCTCAATCTTGCCACTACCCTTCACCTCCTTCACGGGCTTTAAATCCCGCACTCTGCCTTGCTGCTTCTTGCTCTTGGTTTTTTTTAGTGTCCTCCGCATTTTCGTTCACCCCCTTTGGTTGCTCCAATTATGGGATCGCACGTGTCTGGCTGCCAGGCTGCCAATAGATTAATTGAAACGGTAATAGCACCCAATTTCTGCCGTTTTCAATCCTGGGCCTTATGCCAGCGATGGAAACGGGCGTGACCGATCACTTCTTGAGTTTGGAAGAAGTGGTT
>DMCG01000012.1:5229-6417 GCA_003445855.1 Spartobacteria bacterium
CCACACCACAGGCAATGTCCGCGGCCTGGCGGCTGAATAAATTCAGAACCGATACGCCGGCCGCGTTGAAGCGTCGGTCTGGGTCGTTGTAGCCAATCTCCTTAATGGCTTCGCGCGTATCAATTATCACGCGGCTTTCTTAGCCAGCTTCGCCTGCAAAAACTTCAGGATCGCCACTTCGCCGGTGCGGAGATCGACTGCCTCGTTCTCAAGCGCTTCGTCGGTTTTGAGTTTCAAACCTTCGATAATATCTCCGTCGAGATAACTTTCGAGCACAACAGGATCAATGTAACACTTTTGACAAATTGCCGGAGTGTTTCCAAGTATTTTTGCGACCGCGCGGATTGCATTTTTGATGTTTGCTTTGGCTTGTTTCTTTGTTTCAAACCCACCCGCGGCATTCAGGGCAATCGCGGCCAGAACCGTTCCCGCCCAAGTCCGAATATCTTTAGCCGTGAAATCTTCCCCCGTGATCTCGCGGAGGTAATCATTCACGTCCTGCGAAGTAATGTCCCGCGCTTCGCCGTCCTCATCTAGATATTGAAACAGATTCTGTCCCGGCAAATCTTGCACTTTGGCAACGATTTTTGCGATCCGTCGATCTTGTATGTCGACGTCATGTTTGATTCCGCTTTTTCCTTGAAAACGAAAACGCAATTTCGAACCATTTACATCCACATGCCGGCCCTTCATCGTCGTCAAGCCAAACGATTTGTTGTCGCGTGCGTACTCTTCATTGCCGACGCGAATAAATGTTCGTTGCAACAACTGGACAACGGTGGCGAGCACTTTGTTTTGTCGCAGGCCGGGCAAAGCAAGATCTGCTTCCACGCGTTTTCGAATCTTGGGCAAGGCCTCGCCAAAAAGTACCATCCGGTCATACTTGTTTTCGTCACGTGCGGCCCGCCAACGCTTATGGTACCGGTACTGCTTGCGGCCGCGCGCATCGCGCCCTGTCGCCTGAATGTGTCCGTTGGCTGACGGACAAATCCACACATCCGTGTAAGCGGGCGGAATCGCGAGACCCTTTATTCGCAGTAACCGCTGCTCATCGCGAATCGGTTTGCCCTCGGTGTCGAAATACTCGAAGTCGTCGCCCTTGGCTTTGCGCGTGTACCCGGGCTGATCGTGGCTCACGTAGCGTAATCCCGCCTCCTCCGCCACTTCGATCGCATCTGTGACGATCTT
>DMCG01000097.1:0-4879 GCA_003445855.1 Spartobacteria bacterium
CAAGGAAGTCAGAGGGCATGGAGTTCGTGAATAGTGACCAAAACAAAATACGTATATGGATAGTCGTATATGTATTTCAAGAGCCGCGACGAAGTAGTTTTCTTGACAGGATGAACAGGATTAACCGAATTCTTTTTTGAATCAGTCTCCTTCGCGCCGCGAATTGAACACGCGGCGTCCCAGATCCACGACTCAAGTGATTTGTCTGAATTCGCCATTGTTAGGCGAAACCCTATCCGAAACTTTTTCCAAAGAGGAGCGGAAAAGAGGAAGCCACTAAAATTACAAAGTAGAAGTTCAAACGTCGGACTTCGAGACCGAGATGACATACGCGGATTTTGGAATTTTGAATTCGGTATTTTTTGCGTACGGGCGGACTGCATTTTCGATGGCGGACTGAATCGCGCGGAGTTTCTCGGGTGTTTGGCGCGCGAGGAGTCCGGCGGTGCGGACGCCGGCGTTGCGTTCAGCGTCGAAGACATAACGCGCGCTGGGAACGTTCCATTCGATGGTGTGCAGTTTGAAAATCATCGACGCGCCGTCGAACCCGGCGCGCTCGAGCGCTTGGCGAAATTCTTCGCGACCGGCAAATAAATAATGCGGTGGCCCGGGCGGAAGATCGACATCTAGATTTGCGTGCGCCTGGATGGCGTCGTCGATGATCTTTGCGTACGGGCTTTCGCTCGGCGGCGCCCAAACGGTGAATCCGAATTTGCCGCCGGGCTTGAGAACGCGGAACGCTTCGGCGCAGGCGCGCTCCGGATCGGCGAGATGGAGCAACGCGAAGTTGGCCAGCACGCGATCGAAGCTGGCATCGATAAACGGCAGATTTTGCGCGTCGCCTTCTCGGAATTGGATGTGCGGAAACATTTTCTGCGCGATCGCGATCATTTCTTCTGAAAAATCGAGACCGGCCGGCTTCGTGCCGCGTTCCGCGGCAGCGGCTGAGACGTAGCCCGGCCCGCAGCCGACATCCAAGATCGACATTCCCGCGGAAACTTCCGCGGCATCGAGCAGAGGCGGAATGAATTGGCACGTCGAGCTCGACCAAACGGAATCGTATTTGTCCGCGACGCGCGCCCACCCCTGATGTTCGAATTGCGTGAAAGAGTCCATGGGGAAAAGGAATTAGGAAGTAGAAATTAGGAAGGAGAAGGGCGGACGAAAGTCTAAAGTAAAAAGTAAAAATTAGAAAACGAGAAGGATGGAGCAGTCAGTCTCAACGGGACAAACGGCGGATTTTGGAGCAGAATCAGAGCGAAGATGAAACGACCGCGCGCATTCCAGGAGTTTAGAAATCTGCGGGTGTTGCCGAGCGGATATCAGGTGTCGGTGACGCGCGGCAAAATGGAGTTCAGCAAACATTTCGCGGGGCATTCCACGAAAAGTCTCCAGGCCGCGATGCGATACCGGGACCAGTTGCGGCGCGAGCTGCCGGATAAACGCAAGAACATCATTCCACGACGGCTGTTGGCCGCGCTCAACTTGAAGCGGCCAACGGTGGGCGTATTCCGCCATCCGAAGAGGTGCATGTATCAGGTGACCTACCGCGGTCGCGACGGACGGTTGCGAACTCGCACGTTTAGTTGGACCGATCGCGAGGCGGAGATCGATGCATATGTGGCGGCGGTGAAATTCCGGAAACAGTGTTTGGCCAGGTGAGGCGGAAAGGGAAAGCAGAGGTCGGAGGTTCGCCACGGCGAATCCGTCCTTCGGCGGATCAGAGGTCAGAGGGCCCGCCACGGCGGGCAGGCTGCGGTCAGAGGTCAGCTTTTTGGCTCGAGCATGGTGCCACGGCATTTCGGGCTGCGACAATTGCATTCGCATTCCTTCTCGACCTCTTTCGTGCGCGGCTCATCCACTTGCAGGGCGTAGTCGTAAAAAAGTTCTTCGCCCGGCCGCAAGTGGCGCAATGCGTAGATGAAAACTCGCTCGTTCTCCTCGATGGCTTCGCAGTTTGGATCGCATGAATGGTTGATCCAGCGCGCTTCGTTCCCGCCTGTTGCCGGGTCGATCACCTCTTTTCCGTTGTCGAGGCCGAACAAGAACGTGTGCGGGTCGTCGAGATCGGCCGGTACGGTCTCCCATAAAATCCGTTTCCCGGTGTACTCGATGATCCGGGTGTCTTTGGAGATGGGTTTGGTCGCGTACACTCCGCGACCGTGCACGCCGGACTTGCGAACTTCGATCCGGCTGGCTGGCTTTCGGGTTTTGGTTTTAGCCGGGTTTTTCCGGGTCATGAGAGTCTAATATAGTCAGTCTGGAGATTACGGTTGTGATCTGCCTTTTAACGACGATAGTGTAAATGAGCGTCGGAATTTGTGATTTCGGATTTCGGCGTCGGGAAATAACCATCGCGGTCTCAACCATTCGGGAATTAACCCGTCGTCAGGCGGGCGCTGCGACAAAGTAGAAGTCAGAAGTTAGAGCTCCAGAAGGTAACACCAATTATGAAAGCCGAACTCGTCGAAGCCGCATCCAAAGTAATTTCCAATCATCAAATTCTGGTGAACATGGTCTCGCGCCGCGTTCGACAGCTTTGTCTCGGTCATCGTCCGCTCGTGGAATTCGCGCCCGGGCTCGGTCACGCCGATGTCGCGTTAACCGAAATCATCAACCAAAAGCTGACGTACGAGTCGACCCTCGGTCAGAACGGGAAACTTCCGCCGGCGGAGGTAGTGCAGTTCCCCGGGATCATCGTGAGTAAAAAAGTCGCGAAGACGACGAAGAAGGCGGCCTGAGCTCGCCGCGGCGGGGAAGTCCGAGGGCAGAGGTCCCGCCTTCGCCGAGGCTACTCCGAAAGCGTTCGCGAGCAGGCGGCGTGGCAAGCAGAGGGCAGAGACGCCTCGCAAGCCGGTGCGATCCGCTTGAGAATTTTTATCAGGCTCGCACACCCGTTTTTTTGCTTGCCTTCGCCGCTGACGTTTCCCGATAATGCGGCGCATGAATACCAAGGAAGCTGGTGAGAATTTTCAGCCAAACAGCGACGGCGTAAGTCGTCGCGCATTTCTCGGCACGACACTCGCCGGTAGCGCCGCGCTTTTGACCGGCGGGCTAGCTTCCCTTCTTCCGAGATCAATAACAGCGGGAACATCGGGGAGCTTCCTCGAGGCGAGTATACCCGATCTCCAGGCGTTGATGAATTCCGGAGCGCTCACCAGCGCGCATCTGACGAGCAATTACCTGAATCGGATCGCGAGCCTTAACCCTCTCCTCCACGCGGTGATTGAGACTAATCCCGACGCACTCGCTATCGCTCAAGCTCGGGACAGGGAGCGTCGCGCAGGGCGGATCCGCGGTCCGCTGCATGGCATCCCGGTGCTGGTGAAGGACAATCTCGCGACCAACGACAAGATGCAGACGACAGCGGGGTCGTTTGCGCTCGTGAATAGCACGGTGCCTTCCGACTCGGTGGTGGTGAATCGTTTGCGCGCGGCCGGCGCTGTCATTCTCGGGAAAGCGAATCTTTCGGAGTGGGCGAATTTCCGTGGGAATGCGCCTTTCAACGGATGGAGCGCACGCGGCGGGTTCACCCGCGATCCTTATCTCCTCAGTTTCGATCCATGTGGATCCAGCTCCGGCTCTGGTGCAGGCACCGCGGCGAACCTTTGCGCGACGTCGGTCGGGACGGAAACGGATGGTTCTGTTGTTTGTCCTTCCGGGAACAACCTCGACGCGGGACTGAAGCCCACGGTAGGATTGGTTTCTCAAGACGGAATTATTCCCATCGCCCATAGCCAGGACACGGCCGGGCCGATGTGCCGGACAGTCACCGATGTGGCGATCATGCTCGGCGTCATGCAATCACCGTTTGGTCCCGTGACGGGAATCAAGGTGCCGAGCGACTACACGCAATTCCTGAAAGTTGGGTCGTTGAAGGGCGCTCGCATTGGCATCGACAGCCGTTATTTCGCGACGGCCTTTGGTGGCGAACACGATCTCGTGGTCGTGGCGCGGAAAGGTCTGGACGCGATGCAGAGCCTCGGAGCGACGCTCGTCCCGACTGACACGGGCAATCCGTTCCAGCACAACTTCAAGTTCTACGATGATGAGTTCACGGTGCTGCTCTATGAGTTCAAGGTCCAGATCGCGCAGTATCTGGCAGCTCTCGGCAACACATCGATGCGGACGCTGGCGGACTTGATCGCGTTCGACATCGCGCACTGCCCCGAGGAAATGAAGTACTTCGGGCAGGAGGTGTTCGAGCTGTCGCAGCAGACCAGTGGCAACCTGAACGATCCGGTCTATCTCAATGCGCGGAAAGACAATTTGACGTTCGCAAGGACCAACGGAATCGACGCGGCATTGAAAAAGGACAACCTCGACGCCATTGTCGCGCCTACCTATAGCTTCGCGTCGTCGCTGCCGGCGGTAGCAGGTTATCCGAACCTCTCAATTCCTGTCGGACTTACTCCGCAAGGCAAGCCTGCCGGCCTCTGGATGTATAGCGGGTTCCTGAAGGAACCGACGCTGCTCGCTCTTGCTTTCGATCTCGAGCAGGCGATCAAACCGCGCACGCAACCTGCATTCCTCGGTTCGGTGCCGCCCGAACCACCCGACGCTGGCATTTGCGCCACGCTCACGGCAGCGGCGACGACTTCGCAGACCCAACTCGTGAATGGCAGGGGGCAAACGTCGAAACATCTCGGCACTGGGAAATCGTTGAACCGTTAGCTCCCGGTTAAGATTTTACTGGCGCGTGATAAACGTTGTTACGTTTGCGCCGACCGGCGGCCCGGTGCGTAACGTAAAGTATGAGATCTCGTTTCTTCGCCGCGGGAAGGCGAGTACGCCCGCGAAATCAGCTTAACCCGTGGCGCAGCATGAGCTGTTGGCGGATTTCCATTTGAACTTCCGGCTGCAAACGGCTGAGCAGTTT
>DMCG01000097.1:5107-5274 GCA_003445855.1 Spartobacteria bacterium
GGCTGCAAACGGCTGAGCAGTTTTTCGCGGCGGTCAGGCTCCATCGCGGCCAATTCGGCCAGGAATTTATCGCGCGTTTTCTTTTTTCGTAGCGACTCCACCCGATGCCGGCGGCGAGCAGAGCGCTAATGGTCCAAACAATGAGTGTGGTCCAAGAGATCATGAGG
>DMCG01000157.1:0-3359 GCA_003445855.1 Spartobacteria bacterium
GGCGACTTGTGCACGCAGTTTTGCTTTGTCGAGGCCGTGCGCCTGGACCGAGCTGCGGCTGTGCTCGGCGACGCCAAGATACTCAAGGCCAAGTTCCTGCGCAGCCTGCGCCATTTCCTCGAGCGTGTTGTGGCCGTCGCTGGCGACGGTGTGACAATGAAATGTGCCGCGCAAATTTTCCTTTTCGATCAAGCGCGGCAGTGAATGTTTTGCTGCCGCCTCAAATTCGCCGCAGTTTTCGCGCAGCTCCGGCGGAATGAAATCGAGATCGAGCGCGCGATAAAGTCCGGCTTCATCGCGCACCTTCGGAATCTTGGTGGTCGATCTTTTCTTTCGCGCAGCGGGATCGGCCGGCGCGGGCGCGAGACGGTATTCGTTCAGCGTCCAACCGCGTTGCAAGGCGCGGCTGCGCATCTCGATGTTGTGCTCTTTGCTGCCGGTGAAGTAATTCAGCGCAAATGGATATTCGGCTAAACTGACGACGCGCAGGTCGCACTGGATACCGGAACGAAGTCGCACACTCGTCTTTGTCGATCCCTGCGCGATGAGTGATTCCACCAGCGGATGCTTGATGAAAAATTGCGTGATCGGCTCGGGCTTTTTTGTGGCAACAACAAGATCGACATCGCGCACAATTTCTCTTAGCCGGCGGTAGCTTCCGGCAAGATCGACATGTAGCGCGTCCGGCTGGGCCGCGAGATCGGCGCGAAGCGCTTCGGCTTCGCTTGCGATCTGCCCGAATTGAAACGAACCGACGTGCTTCGCCCGTTGCTCGATGGCCTGGCAAAGTTTTTCCTGCATCGTTTCACCGAAGCCGGGCAATTTTGCGACCCGGCCAGACTCGCAAGCCTCGCGAAGTTGCTCGATCGAGCTGATGTGAAGCTGTTCGTAAAGCGCTTTGATTTTTTTTGCCCCGAGGCCCGGAATTGAAAACAATTCGAGAATCGCCGCCGGAAATTCCGCGCGCAATTCTTCGACATATTTCAAAGAACCGGTCGATGCGAGTTCCTTGATTTTGGCCGCGATCGCTTTTCCGATCCCAGGAATTTTCGCGAGTGCTTCCTCATCCTGTAAATCGGAGAGATTCCCGCCCCAAGTTTCGATTGATCGGGCGGCGTTCGCGTAGGCGCGAATCTTGAATGGATTTTCGTCCTTTAGTTCGAGCAATGTCGCGATCTCTGACAGAACTTCCGCGATTTGCGCTTTCGTCATTACTTGACACTTAGCGAAGAATCCCGCCGCGTCGATGTGAGCATGCTGTAGCCGCCCCGCTCTGTCGGGGCGAGGTTGTTACACGGCGACAGAGCGCCGTGGCTACAACTCACATTCGGCCGCGGCGTTTGTAAAATTCGTAGCGCTCGATGATCGACTCGACGTATTTCCGCGTGCCGGGAAAATCGACATGGCGGAGAAAATCCTTCTTCGAAATGGCGGCCGTCTCATTTCCAGCGGCCCATCGCTGCGCACGGCTGGCCCCGGCATTGTACTCAGCGAGCGCGAAAGCGAGCGGCTCCGGCTGATTCGTCCAATGGTCGAGGGCGCGGCGCAAATACCACGCGCCAGCTTCCAAATTCGTCTTCGGGTCGAAAAGTTCTTCGACACGGAAATTGTCGATCTTGTTTTCACGGGCCCATTCGTTGGCCGCTTTCTGGCTCACTTGCATGAGCCCGCGCTCGCCCGCGGTCCCATATTTTTGCGGATCGAAGCGACTCTCGCGCCACACCACCGCCTTCACCAGCATGGGATCGAGACGATGTTGCGCCGCGATAGCCGCGATTAGCTTATCGTACTGTTGAAAGCGCGCCGGGCTGATCCACTCGTAAAACGTGTAGAACGGATCGCCCGATCGCAGAGCGAGATAAGCAAAGCCCGCGCTGAGGGCGAGCAACGCGCAAAGGATCAGTTTGAAGAAGAACCGGATCACGGGCAGCATCAATCCACGTATCGTTCCGCCGATCAATTCAATTTCGCCGTAATGGCATGATGAAGCCCAGCTACATCCGCGTAATTATCGACCGCATGATTCATCGCGAGCTCGATTATTCGGTGCCGGAAACATTGGCGGCACGCGTTGGCGTCGGCTCCCGCGTGCGCGTTCCCTTTCGCGACAAATCCGCCCTCGCCACCGTCGTCGCCACCCTCGAGCAGAGCGACGTGGAAGCAGTCCGCCCGATCGAAGCAATTGTCGGCGACGCGCCGGTCATCAGCGAGAACCTGCTCGAACTCGCGAAATGGATGAGCGCGTATTATTGCTGCCCGCTCGAAACGGTCATGCGCAGTCTGCTGCCACAGGTCATCCGCAAAGCGAAGATCGGCTGGAAGAAGCAATTGTTCGTGCAGCCGGCGCGCAAGATCGACAATGAGGAATTCGGCAGGTTGCGAAAACGCGCGCCACGACAGGCCGAGCTGCTCGAAGCGATTGCGAAGTTGGATGCGCCCGTGCCCGCGGCGCAACTCCTCCGAAAGACCTCGCTCGACAACCAAACTTTGCGCGCGCTCGTTAAACGCGGGCTTGTCCAACTCCACGAAGAGGCGGTCGAGCGCGACCCGCACGGCGACGAGCAATTCGTCGCGACGATAAACCTTGAACTGAATGCGGAGCAGGCGATCGCGCTGCAACAAATCGCCGATGCGCTCGAAGCTCCGGAAAATGCGCGCCCAATTTTATTGCACGGCGTTACCGGCAGCGGCAAGACCGAGATTTATTTGCAGGGAATTCGCGCCGCCATCGAACACGAGCGCAGCGCGATTGTTCTGGTACCGGAAATTTCATTAACGCCGCAAACCGTCGAGCGCTTCAAAGGCCGTTTCGCCGAAGCGCCGTGGGCGGTAGCCGTTCTGCACAGCCACTTGTCCGAAGGTGAACGTCATGATGAATGGCAAAAGATAAATTCTGGCCGCGCGCGGATCGTGATTGGCGCGCGCAGCGCCGTTTTCGCGCCGCTCAAGAATCTCGGCCTGATCATTGTCGATGAAGAACACGAAAACACCTACAAGCAGGAGGAAGCGCCACGTTATCACGCGCGCGATGTCGCAGTCGTGCGCGCGAAGATCGACAAGTGTGCCGTCGTGCTCGGCAGCGCCACGCCGTCGCTCGAGAGTTATCACAATGCGATGACAGGCAAGTATAAACTGGCGACCCTGACGCAACGGGTGGACACGCGCCAGATGCCGCTTATGCGCATTGTCGATCTTCGGCAGGAGCGGCGGAAAGAAAAAGCGGCTGCCATTTTATCGGAAAAATTGCGCGGCGCCATCGCCGATCGTCTCGAGAAACACGAGCAGACAATTTTGTTTTTGAATCGGCGCGGCTTTTCCACATCGCTGCTCTGCAGCAATTGCGGCGAAGCGCGCGATTG
>DMCG01000157.1:3544-5323 GCA_003445855.1 Spartobacteria bacterium
CGAATGGATGCAGATTCGATGACGCGCAAAGAAGCTTATCGCGAAACGTTGCTAAGTTTTCGCGCAGGCAAGATCGACATCCTGGTTGGGACGCAAATGATTGCGAAAGGTCTGCATTTTCCGAACGTGACGCTGGTCGGGATCATCAACGCCGATCTTTCGCTCCACATGCCTGACTTCCGCGCCGGCGAACGAACCTTCCAACTTCTTACCCAGGTCGCGGGGCGAGCCGGCCGCGGCGAAACGTTGGGAGAAGTTTTCGTGCAGACGTACACGCCGTTCAGTCCTTCGATTCAATTCGCGCGGCACCACGATTTTGCCGGTTACTTTCAGCAGGAGCTTGAATTTCGAGAGCGCTGCGATTTTCCGCCGTTCAAGCACGCCATTTTGATCACGGTGCGCTCGGCGCATGAAGAGCGCGCCAGATTTTCCGCAGAAACGTTGACGCGGCGATTGAAGGAATCGCTCGGAGCGGAATTCATCCTGGGCGATCCGACGCCCGCGCCGCTCGAAAAATTGCAGGGCCAATTTCGTTTTCACATTTTGCTGCGCGGCGAAGCGATCATGCGGTTGAGCCGGAGGGTGCGTGAGACGCTGGACAAATTGCCGTTTCCCGAGGACGTGACCGCAACAGTGGACGTCGATCCGTATCAGCTTTTGTAGCGGTTTTGCAGGTGTGAAAAGTGCTGTTTTTACGGGCGAGCAGTTTCATCTGGACACGTATTGGCGAGGCTCATCGAAGCGTGGCGTGCCCGATGTCAGCTACGATGCGGACCCGAACACGGGCGTGCCGGTCTACATGAGCAACTACTATGGATCGTTCCCGCGCTGAGAAGCTACTAGTGTTCTTCGCTGGAGAACACCGCAAGATCTCGATCAGCCGCGGTATTTTCGAATCGGTGCGACCTACGGCTTTACTTTTTTGATCAACTTCGGAACGGCGGCACGTGCAAGACTGGTAAAGGCGGCGACTGCGCTGTTGGCACTCGAATCGCTCAGGCGGAGCAAACCAATCTCCAGTCCGAGTTTCTTGCCGCGGAGACGAATCGCTTTCAAGTTCAAGCCTTCTCGGCCTCGTAATGCGATCTTCGGCATCAAGGCCGCCGCTTGCAACGGTGCGAGCGAGCGAAGCAACGTCTCGATCGCGTTGATCTCCGCGATCGTTCGCGGACGAATCTGATGGTTCCGGCAAACGTCATCCGTCATCCGGCGCATGACAAAGCTGTCCGGCAATTGCAGCAGTCGCTGTTGGTGCAATTCCGAAAGAGGAATGACCCGCCGGTGCGACCACGGGTGGGCTGCCGAAACAATCAGGGCAAACTCGTCGGTGCAGAGACGTTCGTAGCGCAAATTAGGAGAGTGTCGCGTGACGAACCCAAGCCCCACATCCATTCGCCCTTCTTCCAACGCTGTCTCGATTTCGGTGGATGAGATTTCTTCAACGATAACGCTGATTCCTGGATGATCGGCGGCGAATAGGCCAAGCAAATCCGGGACAAGAGGCACGTTTAAAATGGGCACTACTCCCAAATGCAGAGCTCCTCGCAATTGACCTGGTTCGCTGCTGAGTTCCTGGAGGAAATTCTCGAGCTGACGAAGAATCGCGCGCGCATGCTCCTGGAAAATCAATCCTTTCGGCGTAAGCAGAATGCGTTTTCCCCGACGCTGAAAGAGAGACACCCGAAGACCGGCCTCCAGATCACGCATCTGCTGGGAGACACTTGGCTGGGAAATGCCCAAGCGATTCGCCGCGCGACTAAAGCTACCGGCCTCGGCCAC
>DMCG01000143.1:0-155 GCA_003445855.1 Spartobacteria bacterium
TTTCTTTTCACGACGCGCAAAAACTTCGACGCAATCGGCGGATTCGACGAGCAACTCTTCATCGGCGAAGAAATCTTTTTCAGTCTCGCGCTGAGAAAACTTGGCTGCTTCAAAATCTTGCGCGAAGCAATCGTTACTTCGGGCCGCAAACTGCG
>DMCG01000143.1:449-1186 GCA_003445855.1 Spartobacteria bacterium
ATGTATTCGGCCGGAACAATTTTGTCGCGATCGCTGGCGATCGTAGTCTGCGGCACACGTGCGGCGCGCTCGCGCGATCGGCTCGATCTTTGGTACGACGGCAAACGCGAGACAAGATCGACATGATAAGTTCGCGCATCGCCATCGCCACGAGGCCGGAAGAAATTCGGCGCTGCCATGCGGTCATGCGCGAGTTGCGGCCGCACCTCGATGATGCGGAAAAATTTGTTGAGCGCGTCACGCGCCAACAAAAGGAGGGCTACCTGTTGGCGTTTCTCGAAGCGGAAGGCGAAGTGCGCGCGGTCGCCGGCTACCGATTTCTCGAATCGCTGTTTTCCGGCAAATTTCTTTACGTGGATGATCTTGTTACGCATGCCGCCGACCGATCACTTGGTTTCGGCGGCAAACTTCTCGATTGGCTGGTGGAGCAAGCGCGCGCCAACAATTGCGAAAATCTGGAGCTTGATTCCGGTGTGCAGCGCTTCGACGCGCACCGTTTCTATTTGATCAAGCGAATGAAAAATTCGTCTTATCATTTCGTCATCAAAGTGCCGCCATGAAAACTGAAAATCCCTGGATTGAGATTTGTCCCGGCATCAAGCGGCGCACGGTCGCGCATGGCCGCACGATGTATCAGATGATCGCGCAACTGGAAGCGGGCAGCAAAATGCAGGAGCATCGACATCCGCAGGAGCAGGTAGTGCACATTCTCGAAGGCAAAATGCGGTTGATTGTCG
>DMCG01000143.1:1325-17826 GCA_003445855.1 Spartobacteria bacterium
GCCGCACGAACTTGCGACCGGCGATTCATTTTATCTCGCGAGCAACGTGCCCCACGGCGTGGAAACGATCGAAGACACGCGCGTGCTCGATACTTTCAGTCCGCCGCGCGACGAGTACCTCGCGCTTGATGAAGAAGCGCGGACGAAACTGTAGCCACCGGCCTGTGGCCGGTTAATCAACGGCGCACAGCGCCGTGGCTACATCAGAAGAAGTAATTGTCGATCTTGCCCGCCGAAGATTGTCGCCTTCGGATTGACTGCCGTGTTAGCCTCCGCTTCTTGAACTAAACAAAATTATGTTACACATCATTTGGTCCATCGTTATCGGTTTTATCGTCGGTTTGATTGCCCGCGCTGTCATGCCCGGCATGCAACATCTGGGTTTCATTGCCACCACTCTTCTCGGCATCGGCGGGTCCATCCTCGGCGGATTGATCGCGCGGCTTTTCTCGAAACCGGAGCCGGGCTCATCGTTTCATGCGGCTGGGTTCATCATGTCTATTATTGGCGCGCTTATCCTGCTCTTTATCTGGGGAAAATTGAATCCCGGCTAGGCGTACTCGCCGCTGCCAAAACTGTAGGGGACGACGTTGTCGTCCCATGGGAAGCGAACCGCTTCCCCTACAATTCGCGTCTTGAAGACAAAACAGTTTGCGACCGACACAGAGGTCGCAACTCTGGTCGATGCATTTGAGACGGTGACTATTCCGGCATCGGAATTCACTCATGCCGCGCACATTGCGGTGGCACTCAGTTACCTGCAGAGCCGGACGCCAGCTCAAGCGCTCGAGCATATGCGCGAAAGAATTCGCGCTTTCGCCGCGCATCATGGCGTCGGTAATCTTTACCACGAGACGCTTACCATATTCTGGATGCGGCTGCTCGATCACGTCGCGCGCACATACGATGTCGACCCGTCACGCCGCAGGTCGCCCCGGCGACCGAAGGCGGATCTTCCACTTTGGCGCCGGACCAACTTAATCGTCGCGCGCTGGGGAAGTTCCCGTCCGGTCGAAGCGCATTACTCGGCCGACGTGATCGCTTCAAATGCCGCGCGCGAAAAGTGGGTCCCACCGGATCGGTTGCCGATGCCGTTCTGATTCCAAAAAGAATCTTGCGCGGCAAGGTTTGCTGAAACGCTCCGAGCGGCGCAACATGCTCGAACGTGCTGTGGCGCATGCTGCGCTTGCGAAAGCGCGGTCTTCATCTACAATAGCGACTTCGTTTATGGCGGAGAACACGGAAACGTTGAACATCACGGAGTTCCAGCTGCATAAAAACGATACCGGCAGCGCGGATGTGCAGGTTGCACTTCTCACCCGCCGGATCGAGCACCTGACGGAACACTTGAAGGGCAACGCCAAAGATCATTCCTCGCGCCGCGGCCTGCTCAAAATGGTCGCGCAACGCCGGAGTTTGCTCGATTATTTGAGCAAATCGAAAGCCGATCGCTACAAAAAGGTGATCGACAAGTTAAAGCTGCGGAAATAACCGCGGCCATCTTTGGGGAAGTTCGCGTTCATCGTTTCCCCGTTCGCAGCCAAAACGCATATTAGAAACACAACCAATCAGCAGTCCAGGCCGAACGAACCACCTTGGATTTTAGGTTTTAGGGCCGTCCCGCGGCCGCGGGACGGGATTAAAACCTACAGTCAAGGTGGCCGGCTTGGAACTCGCACATCCAGGAAAGTAAAATGCAACATCAGGTCACGGCCCAAATCGGGGCCTCTCACATCTCCATCGATACCGGCAAAATTGCCAAGCTCGCCGACGGCGCGGTCATCGTCTCATGCGGCGACACCATGGTGCTGGCCAGCGCGGTTTCGGCCACCACCATCAAGGAAGGCCAGGATTATTTTCCACTTACAGTCGATTACCGGGAAAAAGCAGCGGCGGTCGGAAAATTTCCCGGCGGTTATTTCAAACGCGAGGGACGTCCGACGGAAAAGGAAACACTCACTTCACGCATGATCGATCGGCCGCTGCGGCCACTTTTTCAGCAAGGATATTTTTACGATACACAAGTCATCAGTCTGCTTCTCAGCGCGGATGGTGAAAATGATCCCGATATTCTCGCCCTTAATGGCGCTTCGGCAGCGCTTTGCGTTTCCGACATTCCGTTTGCCGGCCCGATCGGCGCTGTGCGCGTCGGCCGCGTGAATGGCCAGTTCGTCGCCAACCCCACGCACACGGAGCGCACGCAAAGCGATCTCGATCTTGTTTATGTGGGTATAGAAAACGATGTCCTCATGATCGAAGGCGCGGCGAATGAACTGCCAGAGACCGATTTCATTAAAGCGCTCGAATTCGCGCACGAACATGCGCGCGAGATGATTCGCATTCAAAAAGAACTTGCCGCGCAAGTGGGCAAACCGAAACGCGAGATGCCGCTGCTTCAAGTAAAACAGGAGCTGCTCGAAATTGCCTATCAAGTAGCCGGCAGCCGGATTGAAAGCGCGCTTTACACCGAAGGAAAAGTCGCGCGCGCCAAAGCGATCGATGGGCTGCGCGAAGAGGTGAAGATGTCGATCTTGCAGAAATATCCCGAAACGGGCGCGTTTTCGATTTCACAAGCGTTCGATTACGTGCAGAAGAAGGCGTTTCGCATCAGCATTCTCGACAAACAAAAACGAGTTGATGGCCGGGGTTATCACGATTTGCGTTCAATCAGTTGCGAGGTGGGTGTGCTGCCCCGCGCACATGGTTCGGCCATTTTCCAACGCGGCGAAACTCAGGCCCTCGCGCTGGCCACGCTGGCGCCGATTGAAGAAGCGCAAAAGATCGACGCCTACGGCGGCGGCGAGCAATCGAAGCGTTTCATTTTGCATTACAATTTTCCACCGTTCAGCGTCGGCGAAACCGGTCGGACCGGTGGAGCGAGCCGGCGCGAGATCGGCCACGGCGCGCTGGCGGAGCGTTCGCTCGAACCAATTGTGCCGGGCGAAAACGACTTTCGATATGCCATCCGCATCTCGAGCGAGATCATGGAATCGAATGGATCGACCTCGATGGCGAGCGTCTGCGGCGGGATGCTCGCGCTCATGGACGCTGGCGTCCCAGTGAAGGGAACGGTCGCGGGAATTTCCATCGGCCTCGTCACCGAACATGGCGAAGATCGACAATTGAAACGTTACGAGCTGCTCACCGACATCATCGGCTCCGAAGACCATTTCGGCGACATGGACTTCAAACTTTGCGGCACGGACAATGGCGTCACCGGTTATCAGCTCGATCTGAAACTTCCGGGCGTCAGCCACAAAATCATGGCCGAGGCGATCATGCGCGCGAAAGAAGCGCGCACGAAAATTCTCGAAATCATGCGTGGCAAGATCGACAAGCCGCGCTCGGAATTGTCGAAGTACGCGCCGCGCATCGAGACGATCAAAATCAATCCGGAAAAAATCGGCGCCCTCATCGGTCCCGGCGGCAAAACCATCAAGGGCATCGTCGCGGAAACCGGCGCTGAAATTAATATCGAGGACGACGGCTCAGTGCACATCTACGCCACCAGCGGCGAGAGCATGGCGCGCGCAAAAGAAATTATCGGCGGCATGACGCGCGAAATCGAGATCGGCCAGAGCTACCAGGGCCGCGTTGTCTCGGTGAAAGAATTCGGCGCGTTTGTCGAAGTTTTCCCGGGCAGGGACGGCCTCGTGCATATTTCCGAGCTGGCCGATTTCCGAGTAAACCGCACCGAAGATGTTGCGAAAATCGGCGACATGATTTGGGTCAAATGCATCGGCATCGACGACAAAGGCCGCGTAAAACTTTCGCGCAAAGCCGCGCTCAAAGAACGCGCCGAAGCCGAAACCGCCCAGCCGGTCGGCGCCGCGCCTGTTGGAAATTAATTCCGGACCGAAGCATCTTTCAAAGTGTCCATTTACGTTGCGAGCGCCGCAGAAGCCCGCGCGAATTTCAAGCAGGGCCCTTATAGTCGTTGGTTTCACAAGGAGGCGCGGGCTGATCAGGCCGATGGCAACTTCGCCTTCCAGCGTTTGCGTCATCCGCTTTTCCAGCCTGCAATCACGCCGCGGTTTCAAATGAAGCGCGAAGACAAGCTGTTCGCTATTGGCTCCTGTTTTGCGCGGGGGATTGAGAAAGCGCTCGTTGGGCGCAAGATGGAAGTCTTAAGCGCGGCGCCGGAGTTCGCCTCTTTGCAGACAGCGAACAAAGAAGTTACCGGCCTCGGCTTCACTAACAAATACAACACCTTTTCCATTTTCAACGAGTTGCGCTGGGCGCTCGATCCGGCGGCGAAATTTCCTCGCGATAGCATTGCCAAGATCGATGACGAGCTATGCTGCGATCCTCACACCAATCCGACTCTGCGACCGGCCGGCTTCGAAGAGACGCTGCGCCGGCGCGGGATGATTCAGATGGTCACGCGCCGCGTCGCGCAATGCCGGGTGGTGATTATTACTCTGGGATTGGTGGAGGCGTGGCGCGATAAGAGCGCCGATACATTTATCAATGCGACTCCTATGCCCGAGTTATTCGCCCGTTATCCGGATCGCTATGAGTTTCACGTTACCAGCTTTTCGCAGAACCTTGCCAATCTGGAGAGTGTCCATCGTCTTGTTAGCCAGTTTGGTCATCCTGATGTGCAGTTTATCGTAACGGTGTCGCCGGTGCCGTTGATGGCGACTTTCTCTACCGAGGACGTGGTGATTGCCAATACTTACTCGAAATCGTTGTTGCGGGCGGCGGCGCAGGAATGGGCGGCGGCGCACAAAAATGTGCACTATTTCCCTAGCTACGAGATCGTCATGAACTCTGACCGAGCGACCGCGTGGGAGGAGGATTTGCGCCACGCGCAAGGCAAAGTGGTCGACCACATCATGCGGATTTTTCTGGATAGCTACTTAAGTTAACCTGCGGCTTGTTTGAAGCCGGAGGTTGAGAAGAAGATCGGTCAAGGGCTCGCTCGTGCAATTTGTCATGCTATCGGGGAAAAGATCGAAAAGTGCAAGATCGACATCGTTGACGCAGGAGTTTGCCCGGTATGTGCGCTGAAGAAAATTCATCCGACGCCGTCGCGTCGCAGCCAGCCGCATCAATCACAATTTATCGAATGATGCCAGGGCGCGTCCCTTTCCTGGTCGGTCTCGCATTACTGCTTTGCGCTCTAATCTTCTACTATTTGGCGGTACTGCGAATTGACTATGCCAAGACGGCGCTGCTCGATCTTCGCCCCTATCCGGATGCAGCGGAGTATTTCGCGCAGGCACAGGCAATGGTTCACGGTGACCCGCCTTCCATCCAGATCGGATACGACAAGCTGCCATCCCGGTACCCGCCTGGTTATCCCGCCTTAATGTTACCGTGGCTAAAGGTCCTTCGGAAATCCAACAGCATCCTGGCCCCCTTTAGAACAAACCAAACAATCGGCCTTTTCCTATTACTGGCGGTGTTTACGACTTATTGCTATCTCGCAATGCCGCTTGCCGGCGGACTGGCGACGCTGCTACTGGCGACGTTACCAGCGTTCTTCACCTATTGTCGATCTTCGCTCAGCGAGATCAGCGGATCTGCCTTGGTGGCGCTAGCTTTCATTTTCGTTTATCTCGGGCTGAAAGATAAACGTCGCTGGCCGATTTATGCGGCCGCGGTCCTGCTGGGTCTTTCACTTAACATCCGAATGCAATTGATGTTCTTTGGCCCATTACTTCTGGCGATGGCGTTGTTTCCAGGCAAAACGTCGCGCGTGGACTGGCTGGTCAATTGTGCGGCGGTGCTCCTGGTTTTTGCTCTAGCGGCCAGCCCGATCTTTATCC
The DNA here is from genome assembly GCA_003445855.1 of Spartobacteria bacterium. Classification (GTDB taxonomy): domain Bacteria; phylum Verrucomicrobiota; class Verrucomicrobiia; order Chthoniobacterales; family UBA10450; genus UBA10450. The sequence continues at coordinate 7,100 of DMCG01000143.1, forward strand.
TAAATGCTTTCCAGTTTCATAACCCGTTCAAGACGGGTTATGAGTTTTGGGTTCCGGTCCTATTTGAAAAACACTTGCTCTTTTCTCCTCATTATATCCCTGGGCACGCGGCAATGATATGGAGCCATTGCGTGCTGCGTCGGACTGACTTTAATGTTGCCAACCGGTTCGGCACCGGCACCTACTTTGTTCCCGCCTATGTTCTTTTAGTTTGCGGCGGATTCGGCTTTATACGAGTTAACCGGTTCACAATCTGCGCTTTTCTTGCTGGGTCTACTTTTTTGCTGGCCACCGCAAGTTACCGGTTTGTGGACGGACGCTTTTATATCCCGATTCTGATCTTGTCGGTCGCGGTTGCGATTTTGCCGGTGGAATGGGCCTTAAGACGAGTTATGGCCGGGCCGCAAAAACTCGCCGCATTCTGTATCTTTATATTATTCGTCGCCACTTGTGCCGGCTATCCTTCGCAATCCGGATACAAACCCAGGGACGGGCGGTCGCAGGCGTGGGACGCATTGCATGTTGTCGATCCTGCGCGCCAGTCGCCGCGTTTCCTGGCGCAAGCATGGCTTAGCAAAAGCTATGGGCAAAAACCAGGTATCGTTCTCTCCGATATTGATCCTGTTTACCTGAACGCGCTCTTGCCCAAACCATTCGTGGCAGCGCCGCTGGACGAGAAACATCACTACGCATTCAGCAAACTTTGGCGTTACGATCGGGAGGATTCTATTGCGCTTGTAAGAAACGGGTTGAGCCATTCCATTCCGATCTATGCTCTGTTTGTTTCGATGAAGGAAATGACCTCGGCATCGCCGCGGCTGCCAGCCATTGATGGCTATCAATGGACCACCATCGATTCCGGAAATTACGCCGTGATCTTAATGCTTACTCCTGTGATGCCGAGATGAGCGTGCTACGGCTAAGTTGTGCCAATAGGTATCGTCACCTCAGGTAGCCTGCTAATGACGAAAGACAGAATTCGACAAAAGATCACTCGAGCTTGTTTGCTTGGCCTGGTCCTTCTTTTGGGGGGATACCTCCGTAGTGTCGGGTTAACTTGGGGCCTGGAAAGCGGTTACGGCCACATGCGAAACTTTCAACCCGACGAGTTCATCAGCATGCGGGGAGTTCTTCAGCTCGATCTAGTCGCTGGCAAGTTTACGGCGCCGGGCGCTTACTTCGAGGGGACGTTTAACTATTATCTGTGGGCGCTCCCGGTAACGGCGGTCAGGCTTTTCGACACACCTAAACTCCCACCTTCGCGACTAACAGATGATGCACATTTCCGGTTAATCTTGCACCTGTGCCGTCTTATGTCGGTAGCTTTCGATGTTCTCGCAACCTGGATTGTTTTTCTTGCTGCGCTGGAAGCCACCAGCTTGTTCTACCCCGCATTATTGGCTGCTTTCTTTTATACCATTATTCCAATGCAGGTTATTTATGCTCATTTCATGAGGACGCACGTCTTGAGCAACCTTCTCTGCGCTCTTGTCCTCTGGTTGTCCCTCAAATCATTGAAAAAGCCGGAGTGGTGGCTCTTGCTTACCCTGGGGCTCATCTCGGGCTTAGCTGCAGCTACTCATTATCCGATGGGTATCATCGTCACAATCCCCTGCCTTTACTTTCTATTCAGACGATCTGACACATCTATTTCGTGGATCCGCAATATTATTCGCTCCGCAGTTGTTTTGCTTTCGGGACCAATTTGGTGGATCGGCTTGGGCTTTCTCGGGGGGTTATTTGTTGGTGAACCACCGTTGTTTATAAATCCACGGAGCGTACTGCACGCTATCTCGACCGAGACATTCAACTACGTTCCTTCTCATGCTTTTGCTTTAACGGGACTATTCGATTTGTCCAGGCTTTGGAACTACCTCTCCGTCCTGATCCCCTTTGGAATGTATCCGTGGCTATGGATTATAGCCTACGGCGCGATTCTATATCTGTGCTTTCGGCCCAGGCTCTATCCCCTCAGTGTGCCTATTCTTATCTTTTTCTTGCTCTACCTGTATCCGATGGCGAAGGGATACTCGGCTCCTTTGTTTGCTCGGGCCGCAATGCTTCTCTTCCCGGGCTTTGCTGTCCTCGTTGCTTTAGCCTGGCAGGACCTGGCCTTAAGGCGAGTGTGGCCGCCCGTGCTCTCGATTTTCTCCGTGGGAGCGGCGGCGGCCATTTTCATTCCGTCTCTTGTGTTTGACTGGGCTTATGTCCGAGAGATGCAGCGGATCGACGTGCGCACTGCCATGCACTATGATCTCAAGAGAGTTATCGGTAATTCAACGGTCACCATCGGCGTCGAGAAGTTACCGGGCAATTTTTACACAGTGATGCCCGCGGTTGATTCATTGAAGGGTCCGTCTGTTTCAGTACAGCTACAAAACTCAAATCAGGAGGCGGACTTCTTTGTTCTTGGCCGATCGCGACCCATCACTTGGGCAGATCGGCAAGCTACGATCAGATCTGTCGAGAAAAACGGAAAGTTTAAGTGTGAAAATGTTTATATGAATCAGCCGCGCATCTTCCAGCACCCGATCGACCTTTCACGTTTTCCGCCAGATATGACCTATCCTTTTCCCACGCTTTTGCTCTTTCAAGCACACGAGTTTAAGGCCCGTTTATAACGCTGCAATTTTGATTGATCTGACTCTGCACACCCACCCGCCGGTTTGTTCACGTGAGCTTGCGCGCGACTTTTACATCAACCGCTGGTTGGCCGGTACGCCAGCAGATTCACGTACCATTCGGCCGTCTCATGAATAGACTCCGGCCGCAAAGGCTCGAGACCGCTCCTGCCGAATTGCTGGATCGACATGCCGTGGCGTTCCAGCATCTGAACGACGTCTTTCCAATCCACTCCCGCCTGTCGCAGTCCGTAGGGCCACAATTCGAGCAGTAATTTTATTCTTCGGTTCTCACGAATCACACGCTCCGAACCCCTTAATGCGTGCAGCTCGTAGCCCTGAATGTCCATCTTGATAAGGTCCACTCGCTCTCCCGGCGCGAAATAATCGTCCAGTGCCACCGCCCGGATTACGATTGTGTCGCGCGACCCGTCGGCGGGAGGATAAGCTCGATGATCGACGTTCAATTCATCGGAAACGTAGAGCAACGATTCCCCCGTTTTGTCGCTCACCGCCAGTTGATTCAGATGAACGTAAGGGAAATCCGAAAGCGCTTCGCGAAGATGCGCAAAATTTTCCGGCGATGGTTCGAAGCTGTGCACAGCGCCCCCGGGTTCAACGCACTTCGAGAAAAATTGCGAATAGATTCCAATGTTCGCGCCCGCATCGACAACGACGGAGCCCTCGCAAAGATGGCTGGCAATGAGATGGCGTTCGGCGCGGTCTGCATAGCGTTTGAAAGTGCTATAGAGCGGCCGATAGATTGGAAAAGCAACCCTGTAGAGCTCATTTCCGATTCGGCGGCCGAGGCTGGTTAGGGCAGACATTCCTTGCGTGTAAGTGTGATGGTAAAGAAAGAAGCAAACAATTTTGGAAGCGCACGGCTTAACGTCATATCCAAATGGAAAAGCATCCGGTAAATAAGGGCAGGGATGGGAATCCGACGGGAAATTCCGCCTGTCGCCATATAAGAAATAGAACTAAACGGTCGGAAAGTTCTTTGGTTGAAACTAAAATTTGTGCGTAAACACTCACTCCAGTCCGTATGCCTAACGAACATCAGCCACGGTAATGCAATATTGGCAGACGCCAGTGGGCCTCGGACTTGTGCCAACTCGGGTTGACCGATCGACAAATCAACGGGCTCATGGTGCAGGTATTTGAAGATTAGGAACGAGAGCGTCGAGAAATAGGGCTCGGTCGCGATGATTTTACCGCCGGGTTTGAGTTTGACCGCGGCGCGGTTCAGAAAATCCAGTGGTCGTTTGAGATGGTGCAGAACATTGGTGAGAGTGATGACATCGAGACTTTCGTCGGCTATAGCGGTGAGTTGATCGATCTCATGGCAATCGAAGACGTAATCCAAATAATCAAGCTCGAGCACGTCGCTTGTGATTACGTTCGAATAAAAGCGGCGAAGAGGAGAGACGCCGCTACCTATTTCCAAGACTGCGAGGTTTTCTGGATCGGATAAATCGCGAAACTGGTCGCGGTATAACTGGCGATACCAATAGAGCAGGTTGGCGTTGGCGCTCAGCTTCTCGCGATTGCGCAACGTCTCGGCACGATCGGCCGCATATTGAGGCATGAAGGTAGATGTATCTCTCATTTCGCGGCCCGGATATACAAGGAGCCTGCTATCTCGGAGATGAGCGGAACCTTTTCCAGAAAACTGCCGATTGCCTGGGCAGTCGGAATGAAGCGAGCTGGAATTTGGGGGTGAAGAAAGTCAAATGGCGTGATTTGGATGTCGCGAAAACCGGCCTTTTTGAGAAGCCGGCGCAGCGACCATCGAAAAAAAGCGGTTTCATCGAGCGAATCGCCAAGCCGTCGCTTGACTGTCGGCACATTCTTCTGAATCGCGATTTGCGGGTTTAGCATGTTGGGCTCGGTAAATCGGATCGTGCCGCCGGGACGGAGGACGCGATAAATTTGCCTGAGTGCTTGATCGACAACGAGGTGATGCAGGACGGAACTTCCGACGATAGAGTCAAAGGAGGCGGCCGGATAAGTTAATGCATAAGCATTCTGGATCTCGAACCTAACATTGCTGGCAGGACACTGCTGCTGCGCGACTTCAAGTAACTCCGGCGAGATATCTATAGCGGTGATCTTAGCGCCAGTGAGGGCGAGTTGGCGCGTGAAGTAAGCCGTCCCGCAACCGAGTTCAAGAACATCCATTCCTGCACGGATGTGACTGGTGAGCATACGCACACGCCTTTGCCAACGAATGCGTCCGGCCGGGCTTTCCCAGTTCCAGACTTCCCCGGCACCGTGTTCTGCGAGATAGCGCCCGTGCTCGATCTCATGTTGAAGCCGGGATTGCATGAACACGCATTATTGGTTGTCGGGGCCGGTGAAGAACTGAGGCAACATTTCAGTATCCGAGTTTGAGTTTGAGAAATCCGTGCCAGCACATCCTAAGCATGACCAATCCATTCTGAAAAACTCTTGTCATCTTGGTCGTCCCATAAATGCGCTCCTGATAGTGCACCGGCAGATCGACGATGCGAAGATTCAACTTGGAAGCGCCGAAGAGCAATTCGTAGTCCCCCCAACGATCCTCAATTCCCCAGCTTCCAAGCAGCGGCTTGATGCGCTCCCAGTCCTTGCGCCACAGCACTTTGGTGCCGCAAAGCGTGTCTTTCACCCGCTGATGCAGCAGATAGGAAAAGGCAAGGCTAAAGAACTTATTGCCGAGCATGTTCATGCCTTTCATTGCCCCGCGCGGCACTGGATAAATAAGACGCGAGCCGTTAACAAATTCCGCTACGCCCGAGGCGATCGCGTCCACGAAATAGGAAAGTTCCTCGGGCATCGTGGTCAAATCAGCGTCCAAGATCATGAGAATATCGCCGGAGGCGGCGTCGAAACCCGTCCAGACGTTTTTCGATTTGCAGATGCCGGGTCCCTGCTCCAGGCGAATTTCACATTCCGGATACCCCTGCTGCATCCGCCGAACCTCATCGCCTGTGCCGTCGGTTGATTGGTCGTCGCAGAAGATGATTTCGGTGCGCCCAGCAAGGGCCGGTATCCGACGCGTTGCTTCCGCCACATTCCCCCGCTCGTCTTTGCAAGGAATAATGACCGAGACACTCAGTTTTTCGCGCTCCAGGGGGCTTGGAACCATCCGCGCGACGTGAACCTCCGTCATGCAAAGACGATTGAGGGCCGGCAGGCGTGCGCAAAAACCGTTTAGAAACGCCGAGAGGAGCGGCACATATTTCGGGAAAAGCACCACACGATGGCTCGCCAGCGTCTCATAGCCGCTCAAGGTCAGCAGGTTCCGCACATCAGCACCCGACAACCAGTTTTGCTCGATCCGCGGCACTTTCATGCCAGAGAATTCCGCCCACGTGACCAGCGGCTCCCATAAGTGATTGTAGGTCGTAATGAGCAGTCGGGTGTGCCGCTCACAGAGCGGCCGCAGATTCTGAAGAGCTCGTTGCGCATCGACCGTATCGTCGATGTCATTGAACATGATATAATCGAAGCGCTCAGTTCTTTGAAAGTGCTCCGCGAACGCATCAGTGTCCGGGAAGGCCACCCCATACGTGAACCGCGGGTGGCGTCGCTTCGCCACTTCGATGATTTCGTCACAAATTTCTATTCCCTTACCGAACTTAGGGCGCACGGCGGAGAGAAACGCCCCGGTACTGCAACGCACTGACAGCACTCTTTTCTCCGGCTCCACCAGAAAGCGCAACAGTCGGCCGAGAAGGCCGTAATAATAGCGATTGTGTTCGATCCAATATTCGCGCTTCTCGGCCAGTCGGGCCAGATGCCGCCGGGTCCGTTCACGTCGTTCGTCTAGCGCGGCGGGGCCCCATGCCTTTTCGCTGGTCGGGCGGCGGAGATCAAGTGCGCTAGTGCTGGTCATTCGCTCAAAAAGCCTGGGTTATTCCCGATGATGCGCTTTAAGATGCTCGCCGATATGCGCGCTCGTCAACCAATCAGTCGTTAAGCGCTGATCCGTTGCGGAACCGCAGCGTTGAGTGCGGAGAGATTTCTCGCACCTAGGCGGAAGATTCAGTTCTGGTTGCAAGCCCGGCCCGATCATCGGCAGCAGTTGTATTTGATGATCACATACAGCGCCCGCAATCCGTCTCGCCAGCCGATCTTTTTTCCTTCTTCATACGTCCGGCCGTAGTAAGAAATGCCCACTTCATAAATCCGGCAGCGCTTTTTTGCGAGCTTGGCCGTTATTTCCGGCTCGAATCCGAAACGGTCTTCTTCGATTTGGATCGATTTGATGAGCGGCGCGCGAAAGGCTTTGTAGCCAGTCTCCACATCCGTCAGATTAAGATTGGTGAAAATATTTGAGAGCAGGGTTAGAAACCTGTTGCCGACCATGTGCCAGAAAAAAACCACGCGGTGCGGACGCCCGCTCATGAATCTCGAGCCGAAAACGGCATCCGCTTTTCCGGAAATTATTGGCTCGAGTAACACCGGATATTCCTCGGGGTCCGGCGTTCGCTGCTGGGCTTTTTTAAGCGCAGCGACGCTCGAGACCGCGCGATAATTTGCAAATCGCGCGCCCAAGCCCTCGCTGCGAGGAGCGATCTCCACGACTGTATTTTCCGGACGAATGTACAGCGAAAGATATGAAGCCAAACTGTTGTAAAAATAGCGCCGCATCACGGATTCCCTCTTTTTAGAAGTGACGGAGCGCTCGCAGGAAGCACCTGAGAAACGCACAACGTCGCGCTTATTCCCCGCTTCAACAGTAGTTCTCATCTTGGCAGAGCGGAGGTTAGCGCAAAAATGACTGGAGACAATCTGCGGCGCTGATCGCTGTGAGATATGCAGGCCGTGTAACCTAGTTGCCCTCCTCAACTCCGGTGCCTTGCGAGGTTATATTGCAATATGGCGTAAATGGCCCAATCGGGCTTCCCATCACCGTTGTAATCACCCAAAGCGGACTCCCGACGCCGTCACGAAGCTGCTGGCCGATACCAGTCATCTCCTGCGCGAGCAGCCGAAGTAAGAATTTTGCTTCGTGATGCGTCTACGACAGGTGAAATGAGATCTTCACTAGCGAGCACGCGGCACTTCTGCGTTCAGCCAAAAAAAGGCCGCCCGCTCCGACAATGACAATGCCTAACGAATGCAAAGCAAGTTGTCGTTCCTTGTGATCAATGCGCCGTGGCGCGGTAGAGCTCAGGGAAAAACGAGGCTATAACCGGCCGGCAGCGTTGGTCCAAACGCGCCGCTGGCGAAGGCCGGACCATTCAGGTACCAGATCGCAGTTTGCCTCGTGCTCGGATTGAACAGCACGTAGTCGGGATTCCCGTTGGCGTTAAAATCGGCCGCGCCCTCCAGCGTCCAGCCGGAAGGCAGAGTAGGGCCATACGCACCGCTGGCGAAGGCCGGACCATTCAGGTACCAGATCGCAGTTTGCCTGGTGCCCGGATTGAACAGCACGTCGTCGGGCTTCCCGTCGGCGTTGAAATCGACTGCGGCGATCAGCATCCAGCCCGCTGGCAGTGTCGGACCGTAAGCGCCGCTCAGAAACGTGGCATTATTGAGAAACCAGACCGCCGTCTGCCGTGTGCTCGGATTAAAGAGCACGTAATCCGGTTTGCCATCGAGATTCACATCCGCCACGCAGCCCACCACCCAGCCCCCCGGCGGCGTTGGGCCATACGCGCCGCCCGCCAGCGTGGCCCCGTGCAGATACCAGATGGCCGTCGCTCGACTGACGGAATTAAAAAGCAGGTAATCCGTAAATCCATCGCCGTTAAAATCGCTCTTAACGGGGATGGGCGTCGTCAAGATCTCCCACATGCCGCGGCCGTGAGTTCCAGCGCCCAAAATGTGCAGAGTTGTATTGAGCTCTATTTGGAAGACCTGGGCGTTGGGGAGTCCCGTACCGAAGCGGGTCCAGGTGGTTCCGCCATTTGTGCTGGCGTAAACGCCGTCTTCTGCCCCCAGGTAAAGGGTGCCGCCGGGGTCCACCTGCAACGACCATACCGGCTCACTGGGAAGGTTGCCGCTGATGTCCGTCCATGTGCCGCCGCCATTTGCCGTGCGGAAAACATGACCGCCGCCGAATTGGTTGACCACGGCGTATGCGATCTGGGAATTGCTGCGATCCACCTGAATTTCGTTGACCCTGGCGCTGCCTCCGGGAAGATCGTGCTCGGTCCAGGTCGAGCCATGGCTAGTGGTAACAAAGATCTGGCTGGAACTGGCAAACTCGCCACCGGTGGCGGCGTAGATCGTATTGGCGTCCGAAGCAGCAATCCCAAGCGCATCGACGTTGTGGCCCGAGCTGTTGAATCCGTTGGATCCGATCACGCTGATCGCGCTCCAGCCGTCGCCGCCGTTGGTGGTCTCCCAGACATGGGTGGTGCCGTACAGAACACGATCGCCGTTGCCAGGGTCCACCACGAACGGGGCATAGAAGTTCTGCGTTGTATCCACAGATATCGTGGACGTCTTCGTTACCCAGGTGCCGCTAGTGCCGCCGCTGTCGGAGCGCCGGAAGAAGTTCGTGCCGAAACTGAGCACGGGGATTTGATGGTAGACACGATTGCCATTGGTGGGGCTGTACTTCGCGAATCCGCCGTCGCCTCCGTCGGTCTCTGTCCAGGTCACAGTGCCGGTGAAAATCTCGGTGCCGTTGTCCTGGGTGCCGCCGATGGCTTTGTTGGCGTCAGTGGGGTGGAGGCCGATGCCTTGGAACTGAATTGTGCCTAGATTTCCGTTCAGATCGGTCCAGGCAGGCGTGGTCGGGTTGTCGAGGCGGTAAATGCCGCCGTCATCGCCATCCAGCAATCGGCCGCTGGCGTCGAAGGCGATGCCATGATGGTCGACGTGCGGAGATATGAAATTCGGCGAACCGCCGGTATGGATGTCTGTCCAGTTCACGCCGCTGTTGGTTGACCGCAGTATGCTGTTGTTGCCCGCCGCCCCGGCTACGTAGACGATCGCCGAATTGGATGGATCGACGATGAGGGTGGTGTCATACCAGCCTTGGCCCCCCATATAGTTCGGGGTTCCAGATGTCAGATCCGCTGGAAAGGTGCTGCCGCCGTCGTCAGACCGCATGATCTTGCCCAATCCGGAGGTAGACGGATTTGACGCGGTAACATATAAGACCTGGGTGTTAGACGGGGCCAGCGCGATAGCAATTCGGCCTACGGTTGAACCATTAGGACCGTTGCTCAACAGGCTCCAATTCGTGCCGCCGTTGGTCGATTTGTAGACACCGTTTGCCGCAATTCCGTCGTTGCGGCCGAGCGCCGCGTAGATATTCAGATGGTTACTGGGGTCAATCACAACAGCCGACCAGGGGTCGCTCGAATTGAGCAACGCGGCCGCCGTCATGTTCGTCCAAGTCGTTCCGCTATTGGTCGTCTTCCAGATGCCGGTGTTGCTGCCATATAGACCGTTCTCGCCGAAATCCGCGATAGCGGCGTAGGCTATAGTGGAGTCGGTCGGGTCAACGGCAATCTGCGAGGTCGTCAGCCGCCGCGTATTGAATATGCCGGAGGGTCCGGTCGTGAGCGTCCAGGTGGATCCGCCGTTGGTGGATACCAGGATGCCGCGGCCAAAGTTCGAGTCGGCGGCGTTGTTCGCCTCGCCGGTCCCGGCATAGACCACGGAAGCATTGGAAGGCGCGACCGCAATCGCTCCCATCGACAGCGTCGCCTGTGTATCCGTTAGCGGAGTCCAGGTGGTACCGCCGTCGATGGTCTTCCAGACGCCTCCGCCGGCCGGCGCCACATAGATGGTGTTGGAATCGCTGGGATGTGGCGCGATCCCGGTGATACGCCCGCTGACATTGGACCAGTCGGTGGTTGTGGAGAGCGGTCCCGGTCCTATGAAAGTCCAACTACTCGTCGAAAGGAGCGGGACCGCTTCCGCGGGCACTTGCGGTGCGGCGGGCGCCGCCGGTGGAGGCATCGGCGTCCAAGGAGTGACGTGATGTGGTCGTTCCGTCGGCAGTTGTGCCATCAGCGGAGCGGCCAAGGCAAAAATCACTATCACCAGGAAGAAATTGAGGATGAAAATGCTAAAGCTTCTGGTAGAAACGGTCGAAGCGCAGTCTTTGACACTATTCCTCATTGGCTTTAATCCCTTTGGGCGAGGCTTAGTCGT
>DMCG01000110.1:0-2456 GCA_003445855.1 Spartobacteria bacterium
TTCCACCAAACCTCATGCTCGCGCTTTTCGTTCTGCTGACGGCGACGCTCGGGATGGTCGCCAAAATGTCGCGCGCGCTTGGAGAAGAGATCGGCTGGCGCGGCTTTCTGGTGCCGGAATTATCGAAGGTGGTCGGTTTCTCCGGAACCGCCATCATCAGCGGGTTAATGTGGGCCGTTTATCATTATCCAATTCTGCTCTTCGCCGATTACAACGCCGGCACTCCTGCGTGGTATGGTTTGATCTGCTTCACGATCATGGTGGTGGCCTCCAGTTTCATCCTGGCGTGGTTGACACTGCGTTCGGGAAGTCTTTGGCCGGCGGCAATCTTCCATGGCAGTCACAACCTCTTTATTCAATCCATTCTCTCGCCGCTCACGCGAGACACTGGCATAACCAAGTATATCATCGACGAGTTCGGGATCGGACTCGTAATCACGACTCTTATCGGCGCGATTATTGTTTGGCGGAGGCGCGTCGAGCTTCCGCGAGCAGCCGCAAAATTTTAGCGAACGCGCGTCTGTGTCCGTGGTCCGCCGTTAACGATATTACAAAGCCGAGAAATTGGAAATACATACCGAAGTGGCGTTGAGCGATCGAATTCCGGACTTGCTTCGCAAGACCGCCGGAGGCAAGATCGTTAAAGCGAAGGCCAGGGAATTCGGCGCCTTCCCAACCTGGAGGTTATTAATTATGAAAAAATTCATTCCCATTGTTTGCATGTCGATCCTGGCGGTAGTGGCGGCAAAAGCTCAGGACCCGGTGAAGGTCGATCCCGCGCATTTCAAGGTGATTCTGGACAACAAGCAGCTGCGCATCATGGATGTCCGGATCAAGCCGGGCGAGAAAACCCCGATGCATTCGCATCCCAACCATGTGATTTATTCGCTAGCGGGTGGGACGACGAAGTTCACCCTGGCCGATGGCAAAACGGAAACCGTCACGTCCAAGGCCGGCAAGGCCGTCTGGCACAATGCCGAGACCCATGTGGTGGAAAACGTTGGGAAGACTGAAACCCACGCTCTGGACATCGAGCTAAACAAATAATCTGGTTCAAATCGGCGGAGCCGATCGCAATTTGTCGATCCATGATAGTTAGATCGACAATCGCGTTGGAAAAAAATCGCCGCCGGTGATCGACTCGGACCACCGGCGGCAAAACCAAATTAATCGAGCACGCGGGATTACTTCAGCGTGATTTCGCGCATGAGCTTGTCGCCCATGATCTCGCGAATATCGAGGCGCTTGGTCGCGGTCTTCTCCTGCTCCTCCACGGAGCCTTCGATTTTTTTGGCGATCGGATCGAACTTTTCACGCGCGTTATCCAACGCGGCCATGTTTTTCGATTCCACCATCAGCAGGATGTTGAAGTCGTTCGGAGTGGCTGCATCGCCGAGCAGAATCTTGTAACTGATGATGAGATTCTGTTTTTTCGCTTCATCGAGCGAGCCTTTGAAGGTCCTGGCGAGTCCTTTGAGGTATTGATCGCCCATGCCGTACTTGGTTTTGACCATGGTGATGCCCCAGACGGTGCCTTCGGTGTAAGGCGCGTCGCTTTGTGATATAGGCGCGAGCAACTTGTCCGCCCTCGTCTTCCCGGCGGCTCGATTCGCGAGGCCAGATGCCTGTTTCAGGGTCGATCAAAGGAGCGTTTCAGAATTGTTCATTTAGAACGCTGTCTTTATTCTCGGATTGGATGATGAAAAACCTATTGGATCCGACGGCGCCCGGAAATAGCGCGCGTTGTTTCGCTCCGCTCAACATGACACAAAGATGAAAACACCCGCTCTGCCTTCATTCGATTATCGACCGAAAAAATACAGCGGCCCATCCGCCGATGAAGTGTTGCGCTTGCGCAAAGAATTCCTGAATCCAGGAATTTTTCTCTACTACAAAAAACCGATCATGCTCGTGGAAGGGAAAATGCAATATGTCTGGGACGAGCATGGCCGCAGATATCTCGACGCGCTCGGCGGAATCGTGACGGTGAGCGTCGGTCATTGTCACCCGGACGTTGTCGATGTTGCGCGGAAGCAAAACGAAACGCTGCAGCATTCCACGACGATTTATTTGCATCCGAACATTGCCGAGTACGCACAAGCGCTCGCGGCGAAAATGCCCGGCGACCTGAAAGTTTGTTATTTCGTCAACTCCGGGTCGGAAGCGAACGATCTCGCGCTGCTCATGGCGCGTGCCTACACCGGCAACTACGACGTGATCGCGCTACGCAACGCGTATCACGGCGGCAGCGCCGTGACGATGGGACTGACCGCGCATCGCACTTGGAAATTTAATGTGCCGCATAGTTTCGGTGTTCATCACGCCATCACACCTGACCCGTATCACGGTTTGTGGGGACGCGACGATGTCGATGCGGGAAAAAAATACGCGGCGGACGTGAAGAATCTGCTCGACTTCGCCACGTCCGGCCAGATCGCTGCGTTCATCGCGGAGTC
>DMCG01000110.1:2838-4646 GCA_003445855.1 Spartobacteria bacterium
GTTCGCGGCGCCGGCGGTTTGTGCATCGCCGATGAAGTGCAATCGGGCTTCGGCCGCACCGGCACACATTATTGGGGATTCGAAACGCAAGGTGTGATTCCCGACATCGTGACGATGGCGAAAGGAATCGGTAACGGTTGTCCGCTCGGCGCGGTCGTGACGACACCGAAAATCGCGGCGATGCTGGCGCAACGCACGCACTTCAATACTTTCGGCGGAAATCCGGTCGTTTGCGCACAAGGCACGGCCGTCCTCGAAGTAATCGAGCGCGAAAAGCTGCAACAAAACGCGCTCAAGATCGGCAACAAACTTCTCGTCGGTTTGAACAAGCTGAAAGAAAAGCACAACCTGATCGGCGACGTGCGCGGCAAAGGTTTAATGCTCGGCATTGAGCTGGTGAAAGATCGACAATCGAAAGAGCCGGCCAAGGAAGAGTGCGCACAGATATTGGAAACGTGCAAAGAGATGGGGCTTCTCCTCGGCAAGGGCGGGCTTTGGGGACAAACGATTCGTTTCTCGCCGCCGATGTGCGTCAACAAGGCGGACGCCGATTTTCTACTCGAAGTTTTGGATCGCGCCTTCCGCGACCTGTAAACCTGGCCTCTTCGATCGAATCGTTGAACGAACGCTGCCAATTTTGCTGGCAGCGAACTCCCTCATTTCTGAAGACGTCGAACGATTCGAGCAGGATTACCCGCGACGGCCACCAAGGGCGGCACAATCGGGCAACCTGAGCGACTTCTGATTTACCGGTTACGCACCGGGCGCGTCTGAGTTTTCACTTCGAAAGGATTGTTTTAAATTTGGTTCTCGGCTATCTTTTGGTATGGCAATGACCGTTGAACAAATTGCAGAAGAAGCATTGGCGCTTCCGAGTGAGTCCCGAGCGTTACTGGCCGATAAACTCGTTGAGAGTCTCGATGCAGCTGCATTGTCCCGCATCGATCAAGTATGGCTGGCTGAGGCGAAGCGTCGCCGCGATGACGTGCGATCGGGCAAAGTGCAGACAATTCCAGGCCCCAGGGCTATTGCCAAGGTTCGCGGTAGCTTGGGAGGATGAGATATGAATTTCATCCTGACGCGCTTTTCGAATTAGAACAAGCGGCTCATGTGAGGGAATTAGGGTTCGGAAAATCTGCGGATGTCTTTCCGGTTTCCGAATCAATCCGCACTCCGCTTCCCGCAACTCTCAACTAACAACTCTCAACTTCTTGAGAACCCGCCGTCTTTGGGTCAAACCGAGCAAGCACCGCCAGGAGCGCGAGCGCGCCGCCGACTCATGTCGAGTCGATTTTATTTCCGGTAAATATCCTTGCGATGTCCGATTGAAACCACGAGCACAGTCAGCGCTTGGTTTCTCAATTGATAGACAATGCGATAGTCGCCTACACGAATCCGATAAAGATCGGGCTCGCCGGCCAGCTTCACGCAGCCGGGCGGACGTGCATTTTCGCTGAGTATGTCGATGGCGTTGCGCAACCGGCCGTAGAGTGCGGCGTCGCGCAGATTCGAAAGAAACTTCTCAGCTTGCCGGCTGAGAAAAACCGAATTGGGCATCCAGTTTCGCTTTTACGTGGTCCCACGGCAGCGGTGCGTCCACTTCTCCGAGGGCGGTGCGCGCCGCCGCCAAATCCGCAGTCGTTTCCAGCGCCTCAAGTTCCGCGAGATCGTCTATCAACGAAACAACCCGCTCCGCCCGGCTCTCAGAAAGTCGTCCAAGTTTCGCGACGGCGTCATTAAGTTGAGTGCTGCTCATTTGCGAACTGTGTCACTAAGTGCCTCGCGAGTCAACGCACCGTCTCTAATCT
>DMCG01000026.1:0-5230 GCA_003445855.1 Spartobacteria bacterium
TACCTGTTGCCGTCGGGTTCGGCCTCTCGACGGCAGAACACTTGCGCGAAGTGTGGCGCTTTGCAGACGCCGCCGTGGTCGGCAGTGCAATCGTGAGCGAAATCGAAAGGTTGAAAACGGCGCCGGATTTGGTGCAGCGTATCGGCAAATTCGCAGGATCGCTGCTCGCGACCAAATTTGGGAATCGAACAGCGGTCAACTAGCAGAACGTTCGCGACCAATCCTTGGCCCAACAGCGCTCCACTTGCCATAAACAACTTCAGCGCGCTAAGTTCCTCGCATGCGCAAAGTGGTGAAATCGGACAAGCAACCGTTCGAAATTAAACCGCAGGAACGTTCGATCTGGATTTGCATGTGCGGGCTTTCCAAAAACCAGCCGTTCTGCGACGGGTCGCACAAAAAGGTGACCGACGAGGAAGACGGCAAAACTTACGAATACGATGCAGAAGGACATCGTCACGAAATCTAAGATCGACAACGACAAGATCGACAATCAATGAGCGCAAACACACTCTGCTGGACAGACATCCCGGTCACCGACCTTGATCGCGCGATCAAGTTTTACTCGGCCGTTCTCGGCAAAAAGGTAAGCAAAGAATCCGCCGAAGGATTCGAGTTCGGGTTGCTGCCGCACGAGGGCGAAGAGTCGGCTGGATGTCTCGTTGTGTCGGAGGAAAACAAACCGTCGCAAACCGGTCCGCTTATTTATCTCTCAGTCGATGGCCGGCTCGACGATGCAATCAAGGCCGCGCGCGCAAATAGCGGGAAAGTGTTGCAGAAGAAAGAATCAATCGGCCCGCACGGTTTTCGCGCCATCGTTCTCGATTCGGAAGGAAATCGAATCGCGCTGCATTCGAGCTAAGATCGACAATCGCTGTAGGGGACGACGTTGTCGTCCCGCGGGAAGCCGACGGCTTCCCCTACAAAAATTTGTAAATCACCCCGAGCAATCCGCTGCCGAGAACAACAGGAACGATCCCCCAGTTCCACCGGAGCATCCCGATGAAGGCGATTGCACATACGATCGCCGCGAACCAATCGATGCCTCCTGTTTGCGGAAAGATGACGTGAACGCCGAACCAGACCGCAAGATTCAAAATCACGCCGACGACTGCGGCGGTCACGGTTGCAAGCGCGGCTGAAAGCAAAGCGTTATCGCGCAACTTCTCGATATAGGGCGCACCGAGAAAAATCCAGAGGAAACACGGCGTGAACGTCGTCCAGGTCGTGATGAGAGCGCCCAAAGTCGCGGCGAAAAGCGGCGGTAGATTACCCGGGTGATTCCATCCGCCGAGGAAGCCGACAAATTGCAACACCATGATGAGCGGGCCCGGCGTTGTCTCGGCCAGACCGAGTCCATCGAGCATCTGTCCCGCGCCAAGCCAATGATAATTTTCGACGGCCTGCTGTGAGACATAAGGAAGCACTGCATAAGCGCCGCCAAAAGTGACCATGGCGGCTTTGCTAAAAAAGATGCCTTCGCGAAAAATCGTGTGCTGTCTTCCGAGGAGAACTCCAGCGAGCAAAATCGGGGTCCACCAAAGCAAGACCGAGATCGCGCAGACTCGCAGCGCGCGGCCAAGCGTTGGCCGCGTCTGAATCGAAAATTGATCGCTGGTTGTCGATCGAACGTTTTCGGCGCCGGGCGACGCGAACACTCGCGGCCAAAATTTTCCGGCGATAAATCCGAGCACGCCCGCACTGATAATGATCAATGGAAAAGGTACGTGGAAAAAATAGATCGCGACGAATGCCGCGCCGGCAATCAGCCACATGATCGCATTGCGCAATGCTTTTCGGCCGATGTTGATGACAGCTGCAGCGACAATTGCGAGCACGGCCGGCTTCAATCCATAAAAAATCGCTACGATCCACGGCACGTGACCGAAAACGACGTAAACGTAACTGAGCGCCCAGAGGATGAAGATTGACGGAATGACGAAGAGCGCGCCGGCCACGATGCCGCCCCAGGCTCGATGCCAGAGCCAGCCGATGTAAATGGCGAGCTGTTGCGCTTCCGGGCCGGGAAGCAACATGCAAAAATTCAGCGCGTGCAAAAACCGCGATTGGTCGATCCAACGTTTTTTCTCGACCAACTCGGATTGCATGATCGCGATCTGACCAGCCGGTCCACCGAAGGAGATGAAGCCGAGTTTTAGCCAGAATAGAAACGCGTCGCGAAAGCTCGGGTGAGCGATTGAGCCCGACCCCGCGGCTTCGACGTGTTGCGCTGCTGTCGTTTTCACAAGCGCTGAAGAAACGCGTAGAGTCCGTCAAAGCATCGAAAGCCGTGGACTAGAATGTCCGCGTCCGACATCCCTCGTTTGGCCCAGCCTTTCAGAACTCGATCAATCCCGACGCACTCGGCGCGCTGAAACTTGGCATCCTCGAGATCGGCATCGTGGATCATCTCGCCGATTTTCCGCACGGCTTTGTCCTGAATGTCGAAACGTCTCGTTAGGGTTTCGAACGTGCAATCGTCGCCTTCGTGCGAGAACTCCGCGTCGACCATGTCGTACGGAATCCACTTGGAGTTGGCCGTTCGCTCCGATGAGAAGACAAATTTCGCTTTCGGGTCGATGAAGGCCCGAATCAACCACGCCGAACCAACGCGGTCGATCTCGGGCCGCGGCCGAGTCAGCCACGTCTTCCCAAGAAAATTCTTCGCGTCTAGTTTCGGTCGCGCCTTCGTTTCGGTATGAGGCCCCTCGGCGCGTTGAAAAAGAATCTCCACATCGTGCGCGTGGGCGCTGTCGAAAAAATCGATTGCCCGAATATTTCGGAATGCGCGAGTGAACCGCGCGAGTTCAGTCGCAGCCGCTTCTTCGCCGATTTTCCTCCGACGCGCGATCAAACTGCGCAAGTCTTTACTCAGTTCGCCGTACTCTTTGGCGCGCGCCGTGTCGAAAAGCTGAATCAGCTTCGCGTTCGGCAATCCTTCGATTTCCTGCGCCCGCACCAAAGTTGCGTCGCCCCCGTAGTCGCGAATCTGTTTGGCCAGCCATTGAAAATGCTCGTACTGCGCCGGCAAATCGGGAAGCAGATAAGTCGAAGTCTTGATCTGGACCGCGCCGCATTGCTTGAGTTTTCGCCAGACCGCCACGCGCTCGGTGTTCTGCCTGGTCGGGAGGCTGTAGAGAAGCAAAAGCCAGGAGAGAGATTTCTGTTTACGTGGAGAAGCCACAAAAATGAAATACGTATTGCACAGCTTGACTGCGCTTACATCCAACCTTTATGTTTCGTTCGAATTAAAGACACAGTCGAACAAAACAAACGAACTATGGAAAAAATCATCACAACAATATCAGTGGCCATCATCTTGGGCCTGGCCTGCCCGCTCATTTCCTCAGCTGAAGAGGAAAAAGAGATGACGGTGAAAATGTCGGACGTTCCTGAAGCGGTGCAGAAGACCATCAAAGATAAAGCCGGCAAGCACGAGATCGTGAAGCTCGAGAAGAAGACGGAAGAAGGCAAGACCGTTTACGAAGCCGTGGTAAACAAAAAGGGCAAGCAGTGGGCCATCGAAGTCGATGCGAATGGCAAGTTCCTGAAGAAGTACGAGGAGAGCAAGGAGAAGGAAAAAGGCGAAAAGTATTAATCGAACGCAATGGTTCTGGAGCGTTCAATCGCTCCAGAACCAATGGCTCAACAAATGAAAAAGCTTTTTATCTTGGCGGCGATTTTTGCCGCGGCGAGCGCCAGCTCTCTGGCGGCGCTCGACACCGCGAAGATCGACGAGATCACCGGGCTTAAAGGCAAGCTCAACGAGAGAGAAGGCGTTTACAAAGTCACTCTCCCGCGCGACGACGTGAAGGTCGTCGTCGATGGATGGACGATGCCGCCGTTCATGGGACTCGGAACGTGGGCGGCGTTCACGGAGTCAAAAGTAGGCGCGATGGTGATGGGCGACACGGTTCTCTTTGAAGACGAAGTGAATCCGGTGATGTCAGTCGCGCTCGACAACGGTCTCAGCGTGACCGCGCTGCACAACCATTTCTTCTTCGATCATCCGAAAGTGTTTTTCATGCACATCGAAGGCGAGGGCAGTGTTGATAAATTGGCCAGTGCCGTAAGGAAGATGTACGACAAGATCAAAGAGATTCGCGCGGCCAATCCACAGCCAAACGATTCCTTCGGCGCAAAAGCGTTGCCTGAGAAAAGCACAATTTCAGCTGAGCCGCTGAACGCGATTTTCGGAATGAGCGGCGAAGTGAGCAACGGAATGGTCAAATTCACCATCGGTCGCCCGGCGAAAATGCACGGCGTCAACATCGACAAGGACATGGGCGTGAACACGTGGGCAGCATTTGCCGGCAGCGACGACAACGCGGTTGTCGATGGAGATTTCGCGATAACCGAAGATGAATTGCAACCCGCGCTCAAGGCTCTCCGCGTCGCTAAAATTAACATCGTTGCGATTCACTCCCACATGACGCACGAAAATCCACGCATTCTATTTTTCCACTACTGGGGCAGAGGCACTGCCAAAGAATTAGCGCAAGCGGTCAAAGGCGCCCTGCTGGTAACTGGATTGTCGGGCGTCACTACGCCGGCGGGGAATTGAAACGGCGGCACACCGGGCTCAAATGAAAGCGCTACTCTTTGCATCGCTGGCCAGCACTGCGGTTGCAGCATTGTCATCGGCCGACACCGTGAACTTTGATAATTTTAAAACCGGAGCAGCGCCTCCTGGATGGACGGCGACGCAAACTGGCAGCGGCTCCGCAAAATGGTCTGTCGAGAAGGACGATTCGGCGCCGAGCAAGCCGAACGTGTTAAAACAATCAGGCGAGGCGACCTTCCCCGTCTGCATCAAGAACGACAGCAACCTCAAGGACGGTTTCGTGGAAGTGAAGTTCAAGCCGATTGCAGGAAAGGAAGACCAAGCGGGCGGCGTCATCTGGCGTGTCCGAGACGCGAATAACTACTACATCGCGCGTGCGAACGCGCTCGAAGACAACGTCACTATCTACCACACGATCAACGGCAAGCGCGTGGCGTTCAAAAATATCAACACAAAGGTGACGGCCAGCGTCTGGCACACGCTCCGGGTAGAATTCCAAGGCAATAAATTCGTGGTCATCTTCGACGGCAACAAAGTAATCGATGCAACTGATGAGAGCTTCGCGAACGCCGGAAAAGTCGGTGTGTGGACGAAGGCCGATAGTGTAACCGAGTTCGACAATTTCGTTTACGGTACCAGGTGAAACATTTAGCTCTCGCGATCGTC
>DMCG01000026.1:5602-6936 GCA_003445855.1 Spartobacteria bacterium
CGAATAGATCACCTCGATCTCGACGCCGCAGGCGAAAGATTGTTCGTCTCCGCGCTTGGCAATAACACTGCCGAAGTGCTCGACTTGCGCAAAGGCGAGCGCGTCCACTCAATCAGCGGCCTCGGAGCGCCGCAGGGTATAGTTTATGTTCCCGAACTGAACCGACTATTCATCGCGAACGATAAAGCCGGGCTGTGCAACATCTATGATGCCAAATCCTGGCAGCTTATCAGTAAAGTGGATATCCAGGATGACGCGGACAACGCGCGTTATGACAGGGCCACGAAACAAATCTACGTCGGCTTTGGCAGCGGCGGGATCGGGATCATCAACGCGGCCGACGGCAATCGCGTTGGCTCGATCAAACTCGCAGCGCATCCAGAAGCTTTCGAACTGGAGAAACACGGGCGGCGAATTTTCGTAAACGTGCCGAATGCCGGCCATGTAGCCGTGATTGACCGCGACAAAGGCGAAGTGACCGCGACGTGGAAGACTGACGGCGCGTCCGCAAACTTTCCGATGGCGTTTGATGAAGCCAACCGCCGCTTGTTCATCGCATGCCGCAATCCTGCGAAGCTGGTCGTCCTTAATACCGACTCAGGAGATGTAGTTACGACCCTCGATATTTCCGGCGATCCTGACGAAGTTTTTTATGACGCAAAACGCCGCCGCCTTTATGTGATTTGCGGAGCGGGCTATGTCGAGATCATTGAACAAGCAGATGCGAACGCATACAAGCCGGCCGCAAAAGTTCCCACGGCAATTGGCGCCCGCACGGGTCTTTTCGTGCCGGAACGAGACGCTTTATTCATTGCGGTGCCCCATCGCGGCAAGCAGGCAGCGGAGATTCGTCGGTATCAGGTCCAGTGAGTTGAAAAGCGGCTGACTCTTCGTCACGTTGGCTTGCTTCAGCAGTTCAGCTTCACTCGGTTCTGCTTGCGCCAAGCCCATTGTGCCGATGGCCAGTGCAAAGCCGGCTGTCAAAATCCCATGTTTTGCCATCTTCATGAATGGTTCGACCGGCGAATGGCATTTACCTGGAAGCTTGCGAGTAATCCGGGCAACACTATGAGCACGAGCGGGAGGCCGAAGAGCAGCCCAGAGATGATCGCGATGGCGAGCGGTTGCTGCATCGCCGATCCCTGACCGATTCCCAACGCCAGCGGCAACAGCGCAAGGATCGCGGCGAATGTCGTCATCGCGATCGGCCGCATGCGATTGATGCCGGCGACGATGAAACGGTCGTCGCTCGGCGGAAGATCGCGGTATTCCGAATAATAGAAGATCGCTATCTCGGTGACGATGCCGATGATCATCGTCATTCCCATCCGCGA
>DMCG01000026.1:7228-22764 GCA_003445855.1 Spartobacteria bacterium
AAACTTTCGTAGAGGAAGAGCAGGAGCAGAAACACGAGGAGGATGGCGGCCAGTAAAATGATGGTGAGGCCGCGAAAGGCGATCTGTTGCTGTTCGTAAAGGCCGCCGAAGAGTAAATCCCAAGTGACTGTTCGCGCAGCAACATCCGCCGGGCCATGGAACCGGCGCAGTCTCAAAACTCGCGCGCACTTCGCTAGGAGATTAACTCGCTCTCGATTACCTGCGGCGCATCGTGGAAAACATCGCCGTCGTTGTCAGATGTGTGGCCGCCGCGCAAAAGCAAATAAACGGTCGGCGTCGCGATAAGCGACAGCAGTACGGAGATGCACAGCGCGCCAATCACAGCGATCGCGAGTGAATCGACGGTGGCGAGCAACGCTTTCACGACTCCACCAGCAGTCTGACCTTCTTTCGAACCTGTACTTTGCACGCCAAGCGTGCGAGCCAGTTCTGGAGTTAAAAGCGTTGTGCCGGCGCCGGTATCAAGGATGAAGTCGAACGGTCCGCACTCGTTCACGTGCATCGGCACGAGCATGAGCGGCTGTGTGCCGCCGGCGAGCCGGAATTTCGTTCGAGGA
The DNA here is from genome assembly GCA_003445855.1 of Spartobacteria bacterium. Lineage (GTDB taxonomy): Bacteria > Verrucomicrobiota > Verrucomicrobiia > Chthoniobacterales > UBA10450 > UBA10450. The sequence continues at coordinate 7,807 of DMCG01000026.1, forward strand.
ACGGGAAAGACGCTGGCTGGCTCACAAAACATAGAGTCTGTCGGTTATTTACAACATGCGAAGGAAGCCGCGCTGCTCAAGAAATGCAGCTGAACTAGCTTTCTCGTTCCTGCTTTTTCTGGCCACCACCGTCGGCGCCCAAGAGCGACAGAATTACCGGCAGAACAATTAAGACGAGTGGTAATTGCGCGACGAGTCCGGCGATGATCGCGATGGCGAGCGGTTGTTGCATCCCGGAACCTTGACCGATGCCGAGCGCGAGAGGGAGCAGTGCCAGGATCGCGGCGAAGGTGGTCATCGCGATCGGTCGCATTCGGTTGATACCGGCGGTGATGAAACGTTCGTGCGGATTTTCGGTAGGTGGCAACACTCGGAATTCTGAATAATAAAAAATCGCGACTTCGGTGACGATGCCGACGATCATCGTCATGCCCATGCGCGAGGTGATGTTGAATTCGGTGCCCGTGACCAGCAGACCGAGAAAAACCGCCGCGACCGCCAGCAACGGCATGGCCAGCATCGCGATCGCAGCGCGAAAACTTTCGTAAAGAAAGAGAAGCAGTGAAAAGACGAGGACGATGGCCGCGAGCAAGACAATCGTCAGACCTTTGAAGGCGATTTGTTGTTGTTCGTAGAGACCTCCGAGCGTGTAGGGGACCGAGTTGGGAAGAAACCCCGGCTTGTCCAGAATTTTCGTTTTGATTTCTTTCACGGTAGATCCGAGATCGCGCCCGCTAATTCGCCCGGTGACCGCAACCATTCTCTTGAGATCCTCGCGGCTAATTTCAGGCTGACCGGTGACAGGAATAATTTTCGCGACGCGCTGTAGGGGAAAGAGATGACCATCGGGCGCGCGCAGGAGCAGCTTGCCGATGTTCTCCACGGTGTGGCGCGTTTTTTCCGGCAGCCAAACACGCACGCCCACCAGCTTCGGCCCATATTGAATGCGCGTTGTGACGCTGCCGCTTAAATAATCATTCAGCGTCGTCGTGATCGAACCCGAATCCATTCCTTCGAGCGCGGCCTTCACCCGATCGACTTCGATATTCAAGGCATCACCGGCGGGAACAATGCCGCTTTTTACTCCGACTACGCCATCTACTTTTTCGATCGCCTGCCGGACTTTTGATGAAGTTTCTTCGAGCGTCTTTTCGTCATCCGAATAAAGTTTTATTTCGATCGGTTGCGGCACGGATGTGAGATCACCGATTAAATCTTCCATCAACTGTGCGGTCTCGATTTCCAGGCCGGGAATGTTGTGCTCGACGCGGGTGCGGACTTCATCCATTACCTCGTCGATGCCGCGACGCGGTGGCGGTTTAAGCCGGATAAAAAAATCGCCGATGTTTGCTTCACTAACTGCGCCACCGAGCTGGAGTCCCGTCCGTCGCGAATAAGTTTGCACTTCCGGAGTTGACTGGAGGATTTGCTCAAGCTGGCGCAAAAGCCGGTCGGTTTCCGCCAGCGAAGTCCCCGGCTCCGAGATGTAATCCAAAATAAAACCGCCTTCATCCATCGTCGGCATGAAACCCGAGCTGACATTTTTGAAAGCGATGTAACCAAGAACGAGCAGCGGAATAATGACAACGAGAAGAAGCGACGGACGCGCCAGAAGATGTTGCATCCATCTCTCGTAACGGCGGTGCACCTTGTGCATGAAGCCGCGCGGTTCCGCCGATTTCGCGTCGCGTTTGTCCAGGACGCGCGCGCACAGAATCGGGAGCGCAATCCAGGCGATCAAAAACGAGATAAACAAACTGCAGGCCATTGTGAGCGAGAGCGCTTTGAAAAACGCGCCAGTCACGCCGCTCAAAAACGCGAGCGGCAAAAAAATGATGATTGTCGCGGACGAAGAACCAACAAGCGGACCGGTGAATTCATCGCTCGCGCGCATGACGCGTTCCCGTTCGGAGCCGTCACCCGTTTCGAGCCGGCGCATGATGTGTTCGACCATGACAATGGCGTCGTCGATGATGAGGCCGACTGCGGCCGCCATTCCGCCCAGCGTCATGATGTTCAGACTCATCTTTGCGACGTAGAGCAAAAGCATCGTCGAGATTAGTGCCGCCGGCACCGCGAGGACGGCGATGAGCGTCACTTTCCAATTGCGCAGAAAGATCAACAGAATGATCGCGGCGAGAACAATGCCGATGAGAACGGCGTCGCGCGTGCTGTTTTCCGATGAAACGATCAACTCACTTTGGTCATACCAATTTCTGATCTCGATTTCTTTCGGCAGCCGTTTCTTTTCTTCCTGCAATTTTTCTTTGATGCCAGTTGCAATCTGCACGGTGTTGGCGTCCGGTTGTTGGTAAACTTGGAAGAGAACCGCATCGCGGCCATCCGCGGTGACGCGAATCCACTGCGGCTGGGTCGAAGGCTCAACGTTAGCAACATCTTCAACCAGCACGCTGCCGTTCGGGCCCGAACGCAGGACCGTATTCGCAATCTGATCGATGCTTTTGAGCCGGGTGTCGGAAACAATCAGGTAAAGCTTGTCGTGATCTTCGAGGTGGCCGACCGCGACGAGCACATTGGCGGCAGAGAGCGCCTTCGCGACATCGCTCAAACTCATGTTGAACGATTGCAGCTTCGCCGGATCGACCGTCACCCGGTATTCCTCGATTGCGCCACCTTGCACGCCGACCTTGGCCACGCCCTTCACCGCTAAAAGCGACGGGCGTAATTGATACACCGCGATGTCGTACAGTTCCGCGAGCGAATGCGTCGCGGAAGTGAGGCTGTAAGCGATCGCCGGGAAAACGGTCGGGTCCATTCGCGCGACCTGGAAGGTTGTTTCCTGCGGGAGTGTCGGCAGGATTTTGTTGACCTCCGACTCCACATGCAAGATCGCCTGGACCATGTTGGCACCCCAATCGAAATTGATCGAAACTTCTGCGCTACCGCGACTTGTGGTCGAGCGCATGTTGCGCACCCCGGGAATCGCGCGAACCGCTTCTTCCACTTTGTAGGTTACCTCGACCGCCATTCGTTCGGCGGGACGATCACCGGCATCGAGTGTCACGCGGACGCGCGGGAAACTGACGTAGGGGAAGAGCGCAACGGGAAGCGACAAGCCGCCGAAAATTCCGGCGACGATGAGCGCCCCGAGGAGGAAAACAATCGACCGCGCATGGCTGTGCAGCCAGCCGGTAAAGTTCATAATTTTTTTCCGGTCGTGACCGCCATGCCGTCGCTTAGCTCGTAATTTCCTTGCACGACAACTTCATCCCCGGGCTTCAGATCGCTCGCGATGATTTCCGTTTCCTTGTCGGTCTGAAGTCCGGTCTGCACGGAATGCTCAACGGCGTGATCCTTCTGCACGGTGAAGACCACTTTGCCATCGCTCTTGGGCAAAACCGCGGAACGCGGGACCACCATCGTTTCATGCGCGAGCGTTTTGATTTCCGCGCGAAGATACGCGTCGAGCATCAGATTCGCACCCGGAGGAACAGTCACATAAACATCTACCATCCGCGTTTCGGGATTCACGCGTTCGGTGATGAGACGGATTTTGCCCTCGACCGGTTTGGCTCCTTCAACGTTGACCGCGACAAGTGAGAGCGATTGATCCGGCTTCATGTAACGAACATCTTCCGGTTCCACGCCAAGTTTCACTTCGATGTCATCACGCGCGATGAGTTCGACGAGCGGCCCTCCCGCCTGAACAATCTGACCGTCCTGCACATCCACTTTTCCGATGAGGCCGGCCATTTCCGAGGTGATGCGGCCCTCCGAGCTCACGCCCTGCTTCTGCAGACTTTGCAATTGCAACTGCGCGCTCTCGGCTGCTTTTTTCGCCAGTCCCAGCTCCTGATTGGTGGCGAGCTTGAGATTGAATCGCTGCTGCGTTTGATCGAGCTCCTTCTGCGCGGCTTCCGCCGCGCTCTTCGCTTCAGCGAGTTGCAACTGCGCAGCCGGACTCGGATCGATTTCGACCAGTGGCTGACCGGCAGTGACTGTTTCGCCCGGCGCAACAAGGACATGGCGCACTCGCGTTTCAAATGTCGCGGCAACGGCGCGGGATTTTCCCGGTTGCGCAACCACGCTGCCGTAAGTGGTCACATTTTCCGCGATCATTTTTTTCTGAATCGGCGCGAGTGTGACATGCGCGACGGGACCTTTGCCCTCGCCTTCTTCTTTTCCTTCGCCTCCGTGATGTCCCAACCAATAACCGAGCGCGCCCACCGCGAGCAGGATCAGCAGACGGAAAATCCAGCGCCGCCACTTCATCGCGAGCCGCGCGTGTTTGGCGCTAGGAAGTAACGACCCGCAGCCAACTCGAGAGCGATTCGAGTTTCAATCAATTGCTGTTTCAGTTTCAAAATCTGGATCGTTTTTTGGTTCAAATTATTTTGCGCTGAATAGTAACTGAACGCATCGGTATTGCCTTGATTAATTGCGGTGCCATAAACATCGACGAGATGCTGCAAAATTGGCAGCGCGGTCTCCGCCGCTGCGATTTGTTCTTCTAGCGAACGAATATCAGTCAGCGCGGTCGCAACATCGGAACGCCCTTCGAATACGCGATTGATATACTCGTCATAAAGTTTCTGTCGCGTGGCGCGCTCGAAGGCGATTGACCCCTGGCCACGATCGAAAATTGGCAGATCGACCGTCACCGCTGGCCCGATCGTATGCACGTTCGATGTGTCGCTCGCGGGGTTGAAACCGATGCCGATCTTCGGGAACTGCGCGAGAATCGCCGCCCGCACTTTTTCTTCCTGGCTCTCGTAACCTTTTTTCAGCGCGCGCAAGTCAAGGCGACGCTCTTCGATCCCTTCCATCAATTGCGCCAACGATGGCGTCGAGACATGCGAAGGCAACGCGATGTTCTGATTTAGTCGGATCACGGTGTCCGCTGGAACGCCGAGCGCTTTTTTGAGCGCGAGTTTTTGATGCGCCAAGTCCTGTGCCAAAACAAGAACGATGGCGTGCGCATCCTGCCGAGCTGATTCCGCCGTCGCGAGATCGAGCTCGGTTTTCGCATGCGCGCTCACGGCTTGCCGCATCGTTTCGAGATTTTGCGAGAGCCGGGAATCAACGTCATTCGCGCGGGCGAGCTGCGCTTCATCGGACACCACACGATAAACCGCGAGCTTTGCCGCTTGCGCGATCTGCCATTCCGTCCATGCGATATCGAGATCGATCGATTCGACGCCGGCGCGAGCCGCGGCTTTCTTCGCAGCTAATTGAATCAACGCCTGAATGTCCCAACTCACTCCAACGCCGTAACCGGTGAGGAGACCGGGAACGATCGTGCCGCCGGTAACGAAGTCGAGAGAGCCAGTCACTTGAGGATTAGGCAGGATTCCCGCCTGGAAAAGTTCAGCCGTCGCGATCTGGCGCCGGTCGCGCGTCGCGCGCAACGACGGATTAATGAGTACGGCGATAACCGCCGCGCCATCGGGCGTCAGCCCGGCACGCGGATTCAATCTTATCGGTGCGAGAAGTGGATGCTTAATTTCGCTCGCCTGGACTTGCAGGGTGGTCCATTGCGGTTTCCGAAGCGCATTTGCTACGGCATCGCCCGTGAGCGGGAGTGAATGGTAAAATGCGCACCCTGAAAATTCCGCGAGCAGCGCGAGCCACAATCCACAACGAACTGAAAGTCTCGTTAGTGCGACCACTCGAAATTGCTGTCGGCTAGAAATTGTTGCAGCACTGGAAAATGAATTTCGCCTTAATTCAACGCGTAACGCAAATCGTCGCCTTTGAAAATCTACGTTGTCGGAAATCCACTTCAGCGGGAACGCGGCAAGCTGTTTAATGTGGTCCGTCCCGCGCGGAACGGGATCAACAAGAGCACTAACGTTTGGCTGACCAGCGATCTCGTATTTCTTGGACATTGCCCGCCCGTCTCCACGATCGTTCGGGACAGAAACGAGCAAGAAATGGACTTGCGGGTTATCTTTGGCCATCTTCGTCCAATCAACTGCTCCTTAATTCGGATTGGCACCGAATACCACGGCGCATCGTGTCGGACAAAGCAAGGGATTTCAACGTTGTTCCGTAACCTTCATTTGCTTTGACAGGTGGTCGTCGCCAACGGAGGCAACATTACCGCGTGCTCGCAAAATTGCTGACCGCTCCCCTCGCGCGGACTTGCTTATTTGTTCCTGAACTTGACAGAGTCTATGTCGCTGTGCCGCAACAGAAGGACCACGACGCCGAGCTGCGTGTCTACCAGGCGCGCTATTGAAACATCTTGGTCAACGGTTTGGGTTCCGAGCTTGTGTTTCAATTCGACTATCGGCGTATTGTCTCCTATCGCGACCTCGTAAAAAACATTGCGTCAGCCCGATATTCGCGACGGTATTGGATCTATCACCCTGATTTTGTCACGATCGAAAATCGATCGGAGGCAATTTCAGAAACCCGACATCTCGCGAGCAGACGTAATTCCTTCAACGGATGAATCTGCCCAACAGTTGGATAAACCCGCGCGATGGCTCCGTTATGCGTTTGATCCCAGGTGGTGAATTCACCGATGGGCTCGACGCCGCAACAAATCGAAGGAGCTATCGCTATGGATAAAGACGGAGCGCAATTCGCGCTCGGACACGAAACACCGCAGACTCGCGTCTTCGTTCCGGATTTTTACCTCGGTATTTATGTTGTCACGAATAGACAGTTCGCGCGTTTCCTTTCCGCAGCGCAGCCTCGGCAGGACCAACTAGAACTTTGGATCTCCTCTTTGGCACGGATCTCGCCGCGCGTGAGTTTCGAAAACGGCGGAGTCGAAGACCCCGTAGCGCAGCGGAGGACATTGCGATGCGCTACAAAAACAATGTCGGTCCGCAAGTACGCCACCGCCGCTACGCGCTCGGTTGGTCACAATCAGATTTTGCGACCAAACTCCAACTCGCCGGTTTCGATATCAGCCGCAGTGGCGTCTCCAAAATCGAAGCGCGCCTGTCTTACGTTGACGACAAAACGCTTCTTTATCTCGCCGAAGTGCTGAAAGTACCCGTGCAGGAACTCTTCCCGCCGAGAACACCAAGCAACCGTCTCCACGATTTCATGGCAAAATTGGAGACAACGCGATTCCGACTATGCATTTTCCCATGTTACGGAACCGGCAAAGATGCGTCGCCATCTTGACGGTCCCGATTTCAAATCCTTAACGCGAGATGCGCAAGGCAAACTTGCTTAAGCCAGTCCCACTCCGGCTCGGGCGGCCGCTAGCTCAATTTTGCTTTCTACTTTACAATTTCTGCTTCAGTGAGCCTTGCTCACTGCCACAATTGGCCAAGATGGCTTGCTTAATTTTCTTTGCTGCGAAATTAAACTTTCGTTAATGTCTTAAAGGGCAATGGAGTTTGCCTTCCCGCGAAGAGGGAAAACCGCCTGATCGTTTTCAGAGCTAATGACTCCTGTTAGCGCAGCGATGCGCTGCAGGAGTTTTTTATGCTCAGTTTTTTCTCGATCGGTTTCGGTGGGGCGAACGGAATCTTTCAAAACATTTGGTTTGTCGCCGCGATATGGATGGGTTTGGCGCTGGTCGCGAGTCTCTTTTCCATCTGGACCGGTATCTCTGTTGCGCTAATCGAAATCCTGCTCCAACGCGAGCATTGTTTTTTCGTGCACGTTTACCGCTTCTCGCATCGCGTCCGCACTTTCCTGCAATCCGCGGTTTGCTTCACGTGCGCGGGTGACCTGTTCGCCCAACGCGACGACGCGGTAAACGGCTGCGCGCGCATTCTCCGCTACTTGCCATTCCTGCCACGCGATATCCAGATCCACTGAGCGCACATTTTTCCGCGCTGCTGTTTGCTTCGGCAAAAAAGGAATGAGCGCGCTAAACTCCCAACCGGCGCTGAAAGAATACGCATCGACGGTTCCTACGGTATTTCCACCAGTGACATAGTCGCGTGCGTATGCGACCACTGGATTGGGCAAGATGCCGGCCTGGATCAACTGCGCCACCGCCAGCCCACGCCGATCTCGAATAGCGCGCAACGCCGGATTCGAGTACAACGCGATCGTGGCGGCTTCATCCGGGCCGATCCCCTTGCGAGGGTCAAATGAGAGCGGGCCGAGCGGACGACGTTCGAATCGCGTTGTAGGAATCCTCACCGGCGCCTCGCGGGCAGCGCCCGGTCGCATTTCCGACTGAGCCCGCACGGCCGCGATCGCCACGGCGAAGGTAAGCAGACAACCAAAGAAGATCTGGAATCGAGTCGGCACGAATCGCATGGCCGATGACGAGTATCGCTGGAAAACTCCCGGACGCGACCTCGCGTTAGTTAATCTCCGTTCTATCCGTTGAACCACGGGGACGACGTCCAAATCGCGCGTCGCGTGGGGCCGGTCGAATTGGATTTCGAGTCCGGGCATAATTTTTTCGAAGGTTCGACCGACGAATGGATTTACGGCTTCGTCGCCGGCTGGCCAATCTCCGATAAGCTGGAACTGCTCGCGGAGTTGTTCGGGGTCGCGTCACGAAGCTTCGATACAGATGAACTTGCCCTGAACTTCGGAGCGCGGCAAAAGCTCACGAGGAATGCGACTCTGCTCATGGCGATTGGCCGCGATCTGCAAAGCGCGCCTGGCGAGCAGCTGCAACTAATCGGCTACTTCGGAGTTCAGCTGAGCTTCTGAACGTTGATCTGCATTTCCGCCCGTGCGTTTACACTCTCTCGAGTCTATGCCGCGCTAAAACTCGACCTCGAGCACGAACCGTACGAAGTCCTCGCGATTCTGATCGAACCCTTTTGAGTATCCGGCCTTGAATGTAATGTCGCGCGGAAACGCCAGCCAGATTTGTGGGATTACTGCGCCGCCGCGCTCGTGCACGTCGTATTTCAGCTCCGAGCCAAAACGAAATAGTTTTGTCACATCGTATCGCGCACCGCAAGCGAGCTCAGCGCTGGGTGCGCCGCGATTTACCGGTAATTCCTCCGCCACGTTGAGCGTAAAATTCAACTTGGCAAAATCTTTCGACAGTACAAGACGCGGCTCAAGGCCGTATTGGTAGTGACCATTCGCTAAACGGCGCGTGTTCGCCTCCCCCGACAAAGCGACATCGATCGGCCAGTCGCCTTCTTCCGCAAAGCGACACCGAGTTTCGAGGCGCGCGGAATCGAAATTCGCGTTGCTCTTGTCCGGATCATCGACTGTCACTCGTCCATCAACCATCAAGTGATCGGTAATTCCGTACTCGAGCGCGATGTTGTGCCGCGTGAAATCGCCTTCTGGTCGTGTGCCGTAGTCAAACCAGTATTCCGGCTCGACCGCATGCTTTTCAACAGTTTGAAAAACCAGCGTTTCGTCGATGTAATCTTCGCGATGGGCCAACGCTATTCCCACCGGCAGCAGGCCGAGGCCCATGACGAGCAACTGCACTGCTCGCGCGCATCGGCAGTTCATCGCCGCAGTAAGAATAACCCGGCGATGGCAAGTGTAACGCCGAGCAGGCGCTGCCACGATGGCGGTTCGCGAAAAAACAAAATTCCTGCGACGGCCATGATGGCCGCGCCGCCGGCCAAAATCGCCGGCACGGAAGAGAGCGGTCCGCCTTTTTGAAAGAGGAGGAAGAACGCGATCGTGCCCGCGCCGACACAAATTCCGGTGAGCACCGAGTAGTTGAAACCGGGCATACTGAATCTTTGGTTCCAGCGTCCACTCAGCCAGAGAAAGGCGAGATAAAGCAAGATCGACAATGCGGCGCTGGCTTCCACGATGAAGCCACCGAGGCCGTCGCTTATTCGTTCTGCGGCGAGTCGGGTAAAAATTTGATGCGCGCCGTATAGGACTGCTGCTACAACTGCATACCAAAACCACGGAGCCACGGAGGAAGCTTAATTTATGAAATGGATCACGCGCGAGAAAATTAAAGTCGATCGCGTGGCCTGTCCCTGGTTGATCAAAAATTTCGTCGATCCGGAGGCGGAGTTTGTTTTTCTGCCGCACGAGACTGATTGGGCAAAGATCGACAACGGAGCCGGCGGGAGCCGCGCGACGTCGACGGGAAAGCCCGCGAGGGTTGACGAGCCGGGAGGCGAGTCAATCAACGGAACTGTGTTCGATGTGCCGAATTGTGAGCTCGGCCATCACGGCGAAGACGTCTCGTTTAATTCCATTTTGAAGAAATACGATCTCACCGACCCAGCACTGTTGCTGCTCGGCGAAATTGTGCGCGCGGCCGATTCCCACCCGCGTAAGCCACATGAAGCGGGCGAAGGATTGCGCTGGATCGCAGCCGGCTTCGGTGCGCTTGGTTTAACTGATCATCAAATCCTCGAGCGCGAATTCGTTGTCTACGACGCGCTTTACGCCGAATGCAAGCGCCAGGCCGGCAAAGCCTAAATCCCGCGCGCAGGCTCGCGGATTTCTTTGGGCTCAAACGCAATCTCGTCGTCCTGCTCGTCGCCATTTTCGTGATTGGCGCCGGCGAGGAACTTTGGATGCGTTTCGTGCCAAAATATCTGCAAGCGCTCGGCGCGAGCGTTTTCCTCATCGGTCTTTACGATGCGCTGCGCACGCTGCTCGGCGCGGTTTACGCTTATCCGGGCGGCATACTTGTCGATCTTTGGGGACATCGGCGCGCGTTTCTCGTTTTCAACCTGGTTTCAATTCTCGGCTACGCGCTCGTGCTGCTCATTCCGCATTGGGGCGCGGTGATCGCGGGAATGTTCCTCTTTCTATCCTGGACCTGCTTTTCCCTGCCCGCGACCTTTTCGCTGGTCGGCGCCACGCTGGCCGCGAATCGCTACTCGATGGGCGTGGGCATCCAATCGGTGATCAAGCGGCTGCCGATCATGATCGCGCCAATTCTCGGCGGAATATTGATCGACCGCTTCGGGATTATCCCCGGAGTGCGCCTCGCGCTCATCATGTCGATCTTCCTCTCAGGCGCGACGATTTTGGTGCAGCGACAGTTGCGCGAAGAGCCGAAGGAGCAAATTGAGAAAACCGAGCGCTGGAATTTTTGGCGAAGTTTGCGCGCGTTCGACGCGCCGATGCGCCGGTTACTGTTGAGCGACATCCTCATTCGCTTCTGCGAACGGATTCCCTTCGCCTGGGTCGTGATCTTCGCGATGGATTACATCGGGGTGAGCGGGAAGCAGGTCGGCGTGCTCACGACCGTGGAGATGCTCGCGGCCACCTTGTGCATCATTCCTGCGTCGCATTTCGCCGATAAATATAGCCGCGAACCTTTTGTGATCGTGACCTTCATCATGTTCACGCTGTTCCCGATCAGTTTGCTGATGTCGCGAAGTTTTTCCGCTCTCGTCATCGCGTTCATCATTCGCGGTTTCAAGGAATTTGGTGACACCTCGCGCAAGGCGCTCATCATTGGATACTGCGAATCGGAGCGGCGCGGGCAGATGGTCGGCACCTATTATCTGGTGCGCGATTTGATCGTTAGCCCCGGCGCGCTCGTGGGTGCATATCTTTGGAAGCTCGGAGCGGAGCTGAATTTTCTCGGCGCGGCCGCTTTTGGAGTGATTGGAACGATTTTTTATATTCGAACGATCAGACGACCGATCAAAGTTTCTTCTCTGTAGGGGAAGCCGCCGGTTGATGAGAACGCCATCGCAATGGCATAATGCTGCTCATGTTGCTCTTGAGAATCGCGGCAGCGCTCTGTTTCCTCGCGGTCGCGCTCGGCGCATTTGGCGCGCATGCGCTAAGATCGACAATCGAAAGTCACGGCATGGCCGATGCCTGGAACAAGGCAGTGCTCTATCATTTCATGCACGCTATCGCGCTGTTCGTGCTGGCGCTTTACGGCAGCGCGAATCGGGGCGCATGGTGGCTGCTCTTTGCCGGCATTTTTCTTTTCAGCGGAAGTTTGTACACGATGGCGCTAACAAGTTTGCGCTGGCTCGGCGCGATCACGCCGCTGGGCGGTCTTTGTTTTCTGGCGGGCTGGGCGTGGCTCGTCATTTCACCGTCGAAGTTGTAGCTGCCGCTGTCCCTAACGTCAGAACTCCCAAACATGATCGCGATCCTGCCGCCAAAATTGTAGAGGCAGCCGTACCCGGCTGCTCTGCCGTGGGTTTCGCAGGCGACACGCCTGCCACTACAGAGTTGTTTCGGCGGGCTGCTTTTTTGATATAATCCGAGAAAATGTTCACCAGCTTGCTTGAAACGCAGAGACCGGCCGTCACGGGAATTGTTTTCATCGCGACGTTTTTTATCGCGTTCGCGATCGGCCGGTTTCTGAAACGGCGCGCCGGCGTACGGCTCGGCGTTCTGTTCCGGCTCTTTTGTCTCGCTCTCGCGTTCTATGCCGCCATCGCGGTCTATGGTGTGCATGCGCCCTGGCGAATTCACATCGTCACTGCGGTCGCACTTTTGAGCACGGCCATCGTCGTCGCGTTAGTGAATCGTTATGTCTGGGACCTGTATTTCGAGCGGCGCAAACAAACGCCAATTCCCCATTTTCTTCGCGAAGTCGTCGCGGGCGTCATATTCCTGGTCGCACTTCTGCTCGTCCTTTGGCTCGGCTATCACGCTGAGCGCGGGCTGATAGGGTTGCTTTTCACTTCGGGTGGCGCCGCGATTATTCTCGGGATCGCGGGACAAAATCTTTTCGGGGGGATCATTGCGGGCATGGCGCTGCAGATCAACCGGCCATATCGGGTGGGCGACTGGTTACAGGTGGGAGAACGGTTCGCCGAGGTCATGGAGATCAACTGGCGTTCGACGCGCTTGCGCACCAACGACGGCATTTATCTCGACATTCCGAACAACGAGATCGTCCGGCAGACAATCGTCAACCTGCATTACCCGACGCAGCTTCACGCCATGCGCATCCGTGTGGGCGTGGATTACAACGCGCCGCCTAATCGCGTAAAAGATGCGCTCTTCCGTGCGGCCAGCAGCGCGGATGGCGTGCAGAAAGATCCGCGGGTGAAAGTTTTTCTGGTCGATTTCGCCGACCACGCCGTCACCTACGAAGTGAAGTATTACATGCTCAATCACGCCGCTTACAACGAAGTGAGCGATGCCATTCGGACGAACGTCTGGTATGAGCTGAAACGCGAGCGCATCAAAATCCCATTCCCCATCCGCACGCTGCAATTGGAACGGCATGCCGCGCGACCCGTGCCTGAGGGACACGAGGAGGCACGCGCCATCTTGCGCGGCGAGCCGCTCTTTCAATGTCTCTCCGACACGCAACTCGACAATCTGGTCAAGCAATCCGATCTCAATCACTTCGGCCGCGGCGAGCGCGTGATCGAAGAAGGGGCCGAAGGCGATTCCATGTTCGTTCTCTTGCGCGGCGTGGCGCAAGTTTCGGTAGCGAAAAACGGCAGCGTCATTCCCGTGGCCACTTTGCGCTCGGGCGATTGTTTCGGCGAAATGTCGCTGCTGACCGGCGAGAAGCGGAGCGCGACCGTCCGGGCCGAGGGCGATTGCTACGTCATGGAGATCAGCAAAGGCGTGATGGCGGAAATCATTCGCGACTCGCCCGATTGCCTCCGTCAACTGAGCGAGATCCTGGCCAGGCGTAAACTTGAGACCGAAGGAATTGTCAAAGGCGCGGCCCAGTTCGCCGACCAGGCGGCCAAGGAAAAGGAATACCGCGCGACCTTTTTGCGGCGGCTGAAAACATTTTTCGAATTATGACCCATTGGCGGACTTGTTCTCGGAATAATCACCGGCAGCGTGGGAGCGCTTTTTGGGAGGCGAGTTTTTAACTTCGTCGTTGAGTTCCCTAAACATTTCGGGTGATGGGCAAGCGCTAAGAGAATCGCCAGCCTCGACGATAAGATCGACAATCGCGCTTTGGCCGCGTAGCGAAGTTAACCTTTGCCAGCGGGCCAATTCTTCATAAAGTCGTGCGCTTTATTGCGAAATGGTCATGACGCTACTTGCCTTTAACCTTCTCGATTCCGGCGTGCACTTGTCGATGTTGTGCGCGGCCATCGGGCTCGCCTTCGCGTTTTTCCTGATCACGGCGGTGATTCGAAAATCGGCCGGCAATGAGCGAATGCGGCAAATTGCGGCGGCGGTGCAGGAGGGCGCGAAAGCTTATTTGAATCGACAGGTCGTCACGATCAGCGCGATCGCGGTTGTTATTTTCATTCTCCTTTTCGTTTTCAAAGATCATCCGACAGCGATTGGGTTTGTGATCGGCGCGTTCTGCTCGCTTTCGGCCGGTTTCATCGGCATGCGCATCGCCGTGATCGCAAATGTGCGCACGACGCAGGCGGCGAGTCAGTCGCGCACGGAGGCGCTGCGCGTTGCCTTCAACGGCGGAGCGGTGACCGGGTTACTGGTGGTTGGGCTCGCGCTGCTCGCGGTGTCGATCTTTTACACCGTCGCGGGAAAGATGGTCGGGCATGACATGGCAGTACGGAGCCTGGTGGGATTGGCGTTGGGCGCGAGCTTGATCAGTGTGTTCGCGCGACTCGGCGGCGGCATTTATACGAAGGCGGCCGATGTGGGCGCCGACCTCGTGGGAAAGATCGAGAAGGGCCTGGAGGAAGACGATCCGCGCAATCCGGCAACGATCGCAGACAACGTGGGCGATAACGTAGGCGATTGCGCGGGCATGGCGGCGGACGTTTTTGAAACGTACGCGGTCAGCTTGATCGGCGCGATCCTGGTGGGCGCGCTCACGGTCGCGGCGGAGCCGGCCGCGATCATTTATCCATTTGTGCTCGGCGGCATTTCCGTGCTGGGCGCGATCTTGGGAGTTTTGTTTGTCAACGTCGCCAACGGCAAACCGGCCAGCATGCTGATGGGCGCGGTGGGAGCAAGCGCACTGGTCTCCGCCATTCTGTTTTGGCCGGCGACGCACCGTCTTTTTCCAAACGGAGTCACGATCGGTGGACTCTTGCGAACGCCCACTCAACTTTATTTCGCTTCGGTGATCGGTCTGGTCATGACCGCAGTCGTAGTGGTGATTACAAACTATTATACTTCGATGCACTATCGGCCGGTGCAGAAAATTGCGCACGCGTCCGAGACCGGCCACGCCACGAACATCATCGCCGG
>DMCG01000044.1 GCA_003445855.1 Spartobacteria bacterium
AATCGTGCTAGAATAAACTTTGGCGCATGAGCAAGAGCATCATCAGCGGCGAAAAAATTTCGGATGTTCGGTTGATCGACGAGGAGTTAACTCGTTATTCGCGGCATCTCATCATGCCGGAAGTAGGCGTGAAGGGACAACAGCGTTTAAAGGCGGCGCGCGTTTTATGCATCGGCGCGGGCGGCCTCGGTTCGCCGGCGGCGCTTTATCTCGCCGCGGCCGGTGTCGGCACGATTGGACTTGTCGATTTTGACGATGTCGATCTTAGCAATTTGCAGCGGCAAATTCTCCACGGCACAAAAGACATTGGCCGCAAAAAACTGGAATCGGCGCGCGACCGTCTGCGCGATACAAATCCGCAGATCGAGATCGAACTGCATGATTGCCGATTCACAAGCAAAAACGCGGCCGATCTTGTCGCGCGTTACGACCTCGTCATCGACGGCTCGGATAATTTCCCGACGCGGTATTTGTCGAACGACGTTTGCGTTTGGGCGCAAAAGCCGAATGTCTACGGCTCGGTTTTTCGGTTCGACGGACAAAGCACAGTGTTTGCACCTCATTTGGGCGGGCCGTGTTATCGTTGTCTTTTTCCGGAACCGCCGCCTGCGGGGACCGTTCCGAATTGCGCGGAGGCGGGCGTCCTTGGCGTGCTCCCGGGCATCATCGGGACGATCCAAGCGACAGAGGCGATCAAATTGATTCTGGGCGTGGGTGAGTCGCTGGTCGGGCGGCTGCTGCATGTTGACGCGCTTAAGATGAAGTTCCGTGAATTCAAAGTGCGGCGCGATCCTCGCTGCCCGGTCTGCGGCGATTCGCCGACAATCACTGAGCCGATCGATTATGATGAATTTTGTTCAGGCCGCGCCGGCGCGGATGAGACGATCCCGACAATCTCTGTTCGCGATTTGAAACAAAAACTGGCAAGCAACGGCTCGCTTGTGATTGTCGATGTACGAGAGCCATTTGAGTACGAAATCGCACGTATCGAAAATTCAAAGCTGATACCGCTGGCCGAACTTGCCGCGCGTCTGGAAGAGCTCGATCCCGGGAAAGAGATTGTGGCGATTTGCCACACGGGCACGCGCAGCGCACACGCGGTGCAGCTGCTGCAAAGCGCCGGATTTTCTCGAGCGTCCAATCTCAAAGGCGGAATCGACGCGTGGGCGGACGAGATCGATCCGGCGATGCAAAAGTATTAAACGACTGCGGAATTATTTGACCACCGTCGCCAATTCCGCCGCGCCCGGCACATCGTCCCATTGCTGCAAGAGTTTGCCGTTCCGGCCAAAAACGAACACGCGAAAATCAGATGATTCCGTCTGCGCACCGAGTTGTGACGTCGTCCTTCCATCAAAATCGGCCACGGCGAAGATGTCGCGCCGCGCATCACGCGCCAGCTTCCTCGCATCATATCGGCGCTGAAGCAGTTTTGCTTCTGCATCGAGGCGATGGCGCATCAACATCGTTGCGATGATGCGCCCTGCCTGGGTGCGCTTCTGATTGAAATTGAGGACCGTGATCATCCTGTAGGTTGGATCGCCGAGGCAATAATCGGGAACATGATCGCCGACCGCGCGCGCCTTCGTCCTATCGGCGAGTGTCGTCAAAACAACGACGGTGACGTGACCGTCGGCGGTGCAAAGCGTATGTCCATCAACATCGACAAAATTAAGGGCGTAAATTTCGCCATCAAAAAGAGCTGCACGCAGCAGCGGAGCACAACTGAAGAAAACGACGCTCATGAAGAAAAAGAATTGAAGTGCGCGTAGCCTCACGAGTAAGCACGTTGGCAAGATGACACCTCCTGACAAGTTCCCGAACCCTGCCGCCAGGCCAAGCCGAACATTGTCAAGACAAGCGCATGCCGTGGTCTGCATTTGTTTGTCGATCTTTCTCGCCTGCATTTCGGGCGGCTGCGCGCGAATGATGACAACGCGTTATGCGCAACTGGTCAAAGATGCGGAGTCGAAATCGGCCCAGGGAGATTTTCTGCGCGCGATCAATCTTTACGAAGCCGCGCTCGATGACAGCCCGCGATGCGCGGAGATTCATTACAAGCTCGCCCTGCTTTATGACGACAAGATGAACGATCCACTCAACGCGCTCCATCATTTCAAACGCTATCTCACGCTGAGTCCGAACGGACCGCATTCGAACGATGTGAAGAATTTCATGAAGCGCGACGAAATCGCACTGGCCACGAGCTTATCGGGCGATTCAGTGGTTACTCGGACGGAAGCAGCCCGGTTGAGAAATGAAAATCTTAATTTGCGGAAGCAATTGGAAGAGCGTTCGTTAAAGCCGCGGAGCACGCCGGATCAAGCGCAGCCGCACGATCCACATCCGGAGAAAAGCGCGACCAGGAAATCGCGCGGGCGAACCTATCGTGTCCAGCCAGGCGACACGCTGGTGTCGATTTCTCGAAAGTTCTACAAATCGCCGGCGCGCTGGAAAGAGATTCTCGACGCGAATAGAAAAAAGATCGATGATCCTGAGAAGTTGAGAGCCGGCCAGAGCTTGGTTATTCCGTAGCGACGACGCAGGCGGCGCCAACTCGCGCGCTAAATCGACAATCGAAAACGAAAAGACATCCAAATAAGATGGCAAGGCTGATCACGCGCATCGCTCCCGATGTGGGCTGGCTACCGGTAAGTTTTGCGAATGTTTATTTTATCGGAAGGCCTGGTGGCCGATGGGTGCTGGTCGATGCAGGCATGCCAGGTCGCGCGAACGAGATTGTGGAAGCAGCCGAAGCGTGTTTCGGCGCCGGTTCGCGCCCCGAGGCGATTCTTCTGACGCATGGCCATATGGATCACGCCGGTTCGGCGCTCGCATTGGCAGAGAGATGGGACGTGTCTATCTATGCGCATCGCCTCGAGATGCCTTATTTGACTGGCAAATCAGTCTATCCTCCGGCCGATCCGACGGTCGGCGGCGCCATTGCGTTTCTCTCCCGCTTTTGGCCCTCGCGTTCGCGTGATCTGGGAAAATGCGTGCGAGAGTTGCACCCCGGTAAAGTTCCCGGTGCAACAGGTTGGCAATGGCTGGCGACGCCGGGACACTCGCCCGGACATGTTTCATTCTTCCGGCCGTCGGACCGCGTGCTCATAGCCGGCGATGCGTTTGCTACGATGAATATGGATAGATGGAGCGGACTTATTAGTGGAAAGCAAATGCTCGCCCGCGCCGGCTCACCCTTCACGAGCGATTGGCAGGCCGCACGATCATCGCTGCAAGAGTTAACAAATCTGCGACCAAACGTGATTGGATGCGGACACGGTCTTCCCATGTGCGATGCCGAACTTCCGGCGCGAATGCAGAGTTTCGCCGAGCGATTCCGCGCTCCTAGAAATGGCCGCTATGTTCGGCGCGCCGCCCAGACGGACGAGAACGGGATTGTCGATCTTCCACCGGCGCCATTCGATCCCGTGCCATTGATGACGGCGGCTTCGCTGCTTCTGATGGGGATTGCTCTCGGTTCCGGATATCTGGATAAAACAGAAAGATGATTCTACTCTTTCTGGATCTGCGTCAGCCTCCCGGCGAAGGAAGTGGCGATGCAGTTGTCGACGGCTTGGATGGCCGTTGCTCAGGTTGATTTGTTCCGTTCGCGCCGTTATCGCCCTTGTCGATCCTGGCACGGGGAGCGCGACTGGCGCCGGGCGAACTTTCGCTAGCGCCTCGATTTAGCGCGCCATCCTTACCCGCGGGGCGGATCGTGATCTTCCCGCCGGGACCGGGAGTTGCGTCATCGAGCAGTGACTGAAGCTGTTCCGTCGAGTCGATTTTAACAGCAGTGACTGTCGATTTGCCGTTCGCGCTGCCTCGCGAATTGCCAGCAGTAACTGGAGCTGGCGTTTGGCTAGGCGTGGGATCAATGCGTCGCCGTAAGTGTTGACTCCGCAAATCCGGTGTTGGAGTTGGTGTTGGAGTCGGTTTCGGCGGCGGCGTTGGTCTCGGCCTCGGTGTAGGCGTGGGTGTTGGATTCGGGGTGGGCGTGGGAATCGGGGTCGGCGTTAGTGTTGGGGTTGGAGTTGATGGGCTTGGAGTTGGGGTCGGAGTTGGAGCGCGCATATTGAACTTAGGAAATACATCTCGTGCCCTGTCCGCTAGATCGATCACGTCGAGACTGGTTGGGTCGATGAGGGAAACAAGATCTCCGCGACCGAAGATGACCAGATTCGTATCGATAAATTTTCCCCTGGCTTTTGCGTCGATTTGAATCTGCGCTTCTTGATACATCAATGGTTCGCTCAGCAGCGGTGGACGGAGCAGCAGGCAAGTTTCGAGCAGTCGTTTAAGATCGACATCTACCGGCTCGGGCAGAGTGGTTGCATCGGGTCTGACGATGAGCCATTTGGCCGGGATAAATAAGCACCGATTCGCCGAGATAATGCTTAAGAAACACCCGGGCAATGCCTTCGAGACTTATGAACTTAATGTAGGCATACGGGTGATATTCGAGCAGAACGGTTGTGCCCGTGATTGCAGCCGTGATGGCAGCGGTTGAAATCTTCGCGCCGCCCGCTCCTTTCGGCACGTACAGGAGCATGGCGCCGCCACCAAGATCGAGATTACGGGTTCCTTCGTTGAAACTGAAAATCATGTTCGCTCCGAGACGTGCCAGAGTCTGATCGGTAAAAGTCAGTTCGGTCCGCGAATCTGCGCCTGTCCGCACCGCGGTGCCGTCGCGAACATTGTCATTCACCGTGGCGGAACGCGGCGCGGCTTGGGTCGGAAGCAACTGCACGTCTTTGATGACTTGCGTGACTCTTGCTTCCTTTAGCTGCGCGCCGATTGTCATCCCGGCCGATATCATCAGCGACAGCAGAACGATGGCTGCGAGAACAAACTCCCATTGGGCGCGGGAACTGGATGAGCTTTTCATATTATCTAAAACTTGAGCGAGAGCGAAATCACGCCACCGACATTTGCGACGTTGTAATCGAAAGCACTGTGGTTCGA
>DMCG01000179.1 GCA_003445855.1 Spartobacteria bacterium
AAGCCAACGGCTTCCCCTACAGATTCGGCTCGAGCCCGTTGATGATTATTCGCCGATGCTGGCGCGCAAGCTTGCGCGCGCATATTCGCGGTTCAATTTTGCGATAAAACTGGCGCTAATTTCGGCAGGACAAACGGCTTCGCACTCGTAAATATTGGTGCAATTGCCGAAACCTTCTGCGTCCATCGCGTGCACCATTTTTAAGACGCGACTCGTGCGTTCAGGATCACCCTGGGGCAAAAGCGCGAGATGCGAAACTTTTGCCGCGGTAAAAAGCATCGCCGATGCATTCGGACAAGCCGCCGCGCAGGCGCCACAGCCAATGCACGCTGCCGCTTCCATGGCAAGATCGACATCTGGTTTCGGGATCAGGATGGAATTCGCTTCCGGTGCGGAACCGGCCCGCGCAGAAATGAAACCGCCCGCTTGCACGATGCGATCGAGCGCGCTCCGGTCGACCACCAAATCTTTAATGACCGGAAATGATCTCACGCGAAATGGTTCGACGATGATCGTTTCGCCATCGCGAAATTTTCTCATGTAAAGCTCGCAGGCCGCGCCGGGATGATCCGGCCCGTGCGCCTCGCCGTTGATGGTGAGCGCGCAGGTGCCGCAAATTCCTTCGCGACAATCGGAATCGAACGCGATCGGTTCCTCGCCGCGGGCGAGCAAATTTTCATTCACGATATCGAGCAGTTCGAGGAACGACGTGTTCGGCGAAATCTCATTCGCTTCGTAATCGACGAGACGGCCGCGTGATTTCGCGTTGGTTTGTCGCCAGATTTTGAGTTTAAAATTCATCGGAGGGAAAATTGTAGGCCAACCCGCCTCAGGTGGGTTGCGGTGGTTTGGTTGGCAGGCGGAGCGCCCGCCCTACAATTTCGCTGGGAACGAGAGCAGGTAGGGATGGCTCTCCGAGCCGTCCGTCGAATTAGTCGGCGCGCTCGGAGATCGCGCCCTACCTGTTTTTGGTGGGAATGATAGATCATTTGTAGTTGCGCTGAGTTAAATGAATCGTTTCGAAATGCAACGGTTCGCGATGCAGTTTGGGCGGCTCGATCCGGCCGTTGCCTTGAAATTCCCAGGCGAACACCGTGGCGAAATTCTCATCGTCGCGCAGCGCTTCGCCCTCCGGCGTTTGATGTTCTTCGCGAAAATGGGCGCCGCATGATTCATCGCGCGCGAGCGCATCGTTGCACGTCAGTTCGGCGAATTCGAGAAAATCGGCAACGCGGCCCGCGCGCTCAAGGGATTGATTAAAATCTTCGCCGTCGCCGGGAACGCGGACGTTGTTCCAAAATTCCTCGCGCAAGTCCGGAATTTTCGAGAGCGCTTCGCGCAAGCCCTTTGCATTGCGCGACATTCCGCATTTTTCCCAGAGAAGCGCTCCAAGCTCGCGGTGAATGGAATCAAGCGAACGTTTTCCGTTTATTTTCAGGAGATTGTCGATCTTGGCGCGGACATCGCTCTCTGTTTTTTTAAATTCGGGATGATCGGTTGACGGCCGCTTGCCCATCTGAGCTGCGAGATAATTGGGCAAGGTGTACGGCAGGATGAAGTAACCGTCGGCCAAGCCTTGCATGAGCGCGCTCGCCCCGAGCCGGTTGGCGCCGTGATCGGAGAAGTTCGCTTCGCCGATCACGTGCAGACCGGGCACGTTGCTCATCAAATTGTAATCAACCCACAAACCGCCCATCGTGTAATGCACCGCGGGATAAATGCGCATCGGCACTTTGTAGGCGTCTTCGCCCGTGATCTTCTCGTAAATCTCAAACAAGTTCCCGTAACGCTCGCGGATCGTTTCTTCGCCGAGTCGCTTGATCGCGTCCGCAAAATCGAGATAAACGCCGCGACCGCCGGGGCCGACGCCGCGTCCTTCGTCGCAAACTTCCTTGGCCGCGCGCGATGAAATGTCGCGTGGCGAGAGATTGCCGTAGCTCGGATATTTTCGCTCGAGATAATAATCGCGCTCGTTATCCGGGATTTCGTTAGGCGATTTGCCGCGATCGTCCTTGCGCTTCGGGACCCAGACGCGGCCATCGTTGCGCAACGATTCCGACATGAGCGTCAGCTTTGATTGATACTCGCCGGAATGTGGAATGCAGGTCGGATGGATTTGCGTAAAACAGGGGTTGGCGAAAAGCGCGCCTTTTTTGTAAGCGCGATAAGTAGCGGTGACGTTGCAGCCGCGCGCGTTCGTCGAGAGGTAAAAGACGTTGCCATAACCGCCAGTCGCGAGCACGACGGCGTCGGCCGCGTACTTGTCGATCTTTCCCGAGATCAAATTGCGCGTGATGATTCCCTTGGCGTGTCCATCGACAACCACCAGGTCGAGCATCTCGGTCTGCGGATACATTTGCACGGTGCCCGCGGCGATTTGGCGGCAGAGCGCCTGATAACAGCTGAGCAAAAGTTGCTGACCGGTTTGGCCGCGCGCGTAAAACGTTCGTGAAACTTGCGCGCCACCGAAAGAGCGGTTGGCGAGCAAGCCGCCGTACTCACGCGCGAACGGAACTCCTTGCGCGACGCACTGGTCGATAATGTTTGTGCTCACTTCGGCGAGTCGATAAACGTTCGCTTCACGCGAACGAAAATCGCCGCCTTTGATCGTATCGGAGAACAACCGGTAAACGCTGTCGCCGTCGTTCTGGTAATTTTTCGCGGCGTTGATTCCACCCTGCGCGGCGATCGAATGAGCGCGGCGCGGCGAATCTTGATAACAAAAACATTTCACTTGGTAGCCGAGCTCGCCCAGGGTGGCAGCGGCCGATCCGCCGGCGAGGCCGCTGCCGACAATGATGATTTCAAATTTCCGGCGATTATTCGGACTAACGAGCCGCGCGTGGTCCTTGTGACTGCTCCACTTTCCGGCGAGTGGCCCGGCCGGAACTCGCGCTTCAAAATTTCCGATCATAACTGTTGTGCCGGTTTGACGAGCCCGAGCAAAACCGCAACGGGGATCGAGGTGTAGCCGATGAATAACAGCCACGCGAAAACTCGCCCGCCGAATGCGAGACGCGGCGTCAGCGTTTTGTTATTGAGTCCGAGGGATTGGAAAAAGCTCGACGAACCGTGGCTCAAATGCAGGGCCAGCAACCACAATCCGAGAACGTAAAATGCCGAGACGAAATAATTTTGAAAGCCGTAAACCATCATTGAATAAACATCGTAATGGTTTAACGGATCGGCTTTGAGCAGCGCGAAACGCGGATCGGTCACGCGCACGGTGAAATGCGCGATGTGGTAAATAATAAACGCGAGCACAATCAGTCCGCTCATCACCATGTGGCGCGACGCGAAGGTGGCTTTGACATATTCTTTGTCGATGTAGGCCTCGGGCCGAGCGCGTCGGTTATCGATGGCCAGCCGGATCGTGACGTAAATGTGAACGATGACGGTTACGAGCAGGAAAATTCTAATCAGCCAAAGAAAAGGTCCGAGCTCACGCAGATGCTCGGAATAACCGTTGATCCACGCCGGTCCGAGAAAAATCTGCAGATTGCCGAGCAAATGTCCGATGACAAAGAGAATCAAAATGATCCCGGTGACCGCGACGATCATTTTTTTCCCGACTGATGAATGGTAGAAGGCGGAGAACGCGTTCACGAGTGCGCTTTACTTGCTGCCAGGTTTTACCGCTGGAATGCCAGCAAGATCGACCGGCAATTTGTCGGCCGGAAATGTTTCGACATTCATTTCGATCAAACTAACAAACGGGCAACCGAAGTCAGGCTTGCTTTTGCCGCTTCGATCGACAATTACGCCGATGGCGGCGACGTTCCCGCCGTGCGCGCACACGATGTCGATCGTTTCCTGCACGCGACCGCCGCGCGTCACGACATCTTCCACCACAATGAATTTCTCGCGATTGTCGATCTTGAATCCGCGCCGCAAGACTAGTTTGCCGTCCTCTTTCTCGACAAAAATGTGGCGTTTGCCTAA
>DMCG01000175.1:0-12517 GCA_003445855.1 Spartobacteria bacterium
GCCTCCGCCGACGCGATGAAAATTCAGCATCGAGCGTACCACCGAAGTGACGTCGCGAACGATGTGGATGAACAGTGCCTCTGGAAAGAGCTTACGCAAGCCGCAGATATGGAAGGAATATTCCGGCGTGCCGTCCACCCATCGCGCTTTTGGGTTGGCCGCCGATTGCGCCGTCATGAATTGGTCGGGCGCAGCATTTGGAACGGCACGAGCGGCCTCTTCCCACTGTTTTCTCTCGAGATCAATGCGGTGGCGGAGGATCATGTCGTTAATGTTCCTGCCAAAGATGGCAAAAAATTCGTCTCGCCGAACATCCATCGCACTGAGCAGCGAGCGGTCGCCTCGCGCAGTTCCAATTTGATAACGGATGGCGAGATCAATTGCCAGGTCTCCCATCCAGTCCGATTCCGGCAGGGCGAACATGTTTGGGTGTTGCCCGAGGCACCAGGTGAGAATGCTCGTGCCGGAGCGCGGCGATCCCACCACAAAAATGGGCTTGTTTATCTCAGCTGGCATTTCAGTTACCTGATTGGCCACGCCAGTGACCTGGTGGCGGAGGAATTCTGGCGTTCGTGGTGAGCGAGGAAATTATGCCTGAACAATGGTAAACAGGGGATTTATCTTCCTGTCTCCGAAAAGAGAAACCCGCGCCGACCCCTGAAGTTGCGGCCAGTCGGCCAGTTAAGAGTGGCGTGAGCTCGCTCGCTCTTGATGTTTTTTTATGAAAACTGCGATAAAACATCGACAAAAAGATCCGCAATTCCGAACACCGCCTCAGTCACGGCATACAAAGGCAGCCCGGAATTTTGCAATGTCCTGATCATCTGCTTGGCCCTTTGATATGCGCTGTCAATACTGCCGAGATATTGCACCCGCTCCCCAAAGGCAGCCTCCATTTCATCGGCTGCGGCAGGCACGGCCTCGGCCGGCTGCGGAATTTTTTCCACTTCGAGGGAAAGTCGCGTCGCCTTCTCGACGACCGTTGGGTCGGTAGCAGGATCGTCAGCCTTAAAATCGGCTGGCACATTGGAACTGTTGATCCGTTGCGCGAGCGGCTCCAGACATTGCTGAGCATACGGCTCACCGAGGAAATCAAGCAACGATCGCATGGCGGGCTCAGGCCGGTCGGTGAAATCTGAATATCGCATTCGACGCACTACACTTGGGCCGTAAGCGCGCTCTCCCTGCAAACATGCGCCAACAGTTCGGAGCCAGTAGTTGTAGGCCTCCTCTTCATTAGCCACCAAATGAATGCCTGCGACGCGATGGAAGTTGAGCATCGAGCGCACAACCGCGCTGACGTCGCGGACAAGATGGATGAAACGCGCCTCAGGAAAGAGTTTACGCAGACCACAGATATGCAGGGAATACTCGGGCGTGCCATCTACCCAGCGCGCTTTTGGTTCCGACTCTGAGCGCGTTGTCTTAAACGCGCCGCGTGCCCCACTGGCCTCGGCGCCCGACGCTCCACCGCGTTTTCTTTCCAGATCTTGGCGATGGCTTACGATCAAATCATTGATGCTTTGGCCGAAGTTCGCGAAGAATTCCCCGGATTGAATGTCCATTGCACTTAAGACCGAGCGATTGCCGCGCGCGGTTCCAATCTTATGACTGATCGCGAGATTAATCGCAAAATCTCCCATCCAGCTGGACTCCGGAAGCGCCAGCATGTTCGGATGCTGCCCCAGACACCAGGTGAGGATACTGGTTCCTGAGCGCGGCGATCCCACGATAAAGATCGGATTGCTTATCTTATCCTGCATTTCAATTGTTATTCAGCAGCGCGGCTGACCCCAAGAAATCGCGAGCTGTTTTTTTGTACAATCTATCCTACAGGACTAGTCAAGTTTTGCGGTGCGTGGCGCGCATGTGCGCTTGACCTCCTACGCATGATGGATGTCACCGGCCGGTGAGGGGCTGAGCATTTCGCATTCTTTCTGAAGTTTGGCGATTAACTTTTGGGCTTCGCCGTATTTTCTTCCGAGATCGCCAAAGTACTCGACCTGTTGATTAAATTCGGCTTCCAATTTTTCGGCAACTTCTGGCGAGGCTTTGGGCTGCTGCGGGGAACTCTGAAGTTTATCACTCAATTGCCTGGCTCGTTCGACGATCGCCAAATCGGTCGCGGGATCGTCGGCTTTAAAATCGGCCGGCACATTGGAACTGTTGATCCGTTCCGCGAGAGCGGTTCCAGACATTTCGCAGCGTATGGTTCACCGAGGAAATTAAGCAACGATCGCATGGCGGACTCCGGTCGGCCGGTGCAGTCTGAATATCGCGTTCGATACACGACACTTGGACTGTAAGCGCGCTCGGCCTCGATACAGGCGGTCACTTTGCGAAGCCAATATTCGTAGGCGGCCTGCTCGTTGGCGACCAATCGGTTTCGACCGTCGGGAAAGAAATTTAGCAATGAGCGCACCACTGAGTCGAGATCGCGAACAAGGTGGATAAAGCGCGCTTCCGGAAACAACTTTCGCAGGCCGCAGATGTAAAATGAATATTTCTGTGTGCCATCCACCCAACGCGACTTCGGCTCGGATGGCGATCGTGAGACTTCGAAAGGCGCAGCGGCGTATGCCAGCCGCCGGAGCTTCATCGCTTCCTCGAACTGCACTCGATGGCTCAGGATGAGCTCGTTGATGCTTTTGCCGAAGAGGGCAAAAAAATCCTCGCGTCGCACACAGAGCGCGCTCAATTGCGACCGTTCAGCGCGTGCCGTCCCGACTTCGTAGGCAATGCCAACATTAATCGCGAAGCGTCCGATCCAATTGGATTCTTCCTGCGCGAGAATGTTCGGGTGCTGGCCGACGCACCAGGTGAGAATGGTCGTTCCCGACCGATCAGATCCAACGATAAAAATGGGCCGGGCCATCCGATCGGCAAAAGCGGGCATTTCGTCGCGCGAACTTTAAGAATGAAACTCTGTTCCCGGCTCGTTCGTAGATTGCATTTGCGGAGACGGGATTTCCCTCTTCCGACGTGAAGCGGTGATGTGCTCCTCGCTAAACAAATGTCTCAAGCGTTCGCGTGCCGCATCGATTGAATAGAGAGCCCTCGTTTTTCTAATGCCATTCTCCGAAAGTCGGTTCCAAAGTTCCTCCGATTCGTAAAGCTCAATCAAAGCGCGCGTGAAATCTTCCGGTTCATCTGCGACAAGAACATCTTCGTGATCAGTAAGGGCCATTCCCTCCACCGCCAGCGAGGTTGCGACAACCGGCACACCAAAACCCATGCTTAGGTTGATTTTGCCTTTTATACCGGCCCCATATCGCAACGGTGCGACGGATAATTTAACACTCTCAAAAAAGGGCCGGACATCCGGCTGCAATCCGGTGACGATGACGTTCTCGCTCGCCAACGCGACCACCTCCGGTGGCGCCTTGTCACCGATGATATAGAATTTTGCATCGCGAAGGCGTTCCCGGACCAGCGGATAAATTTTCTCCAGAAAAAAGACTACAGCGTCGATGTTTGGCGTGTGTTGAAAACCACCGATAAAGAGAAAGTCCCGCCGCAGTGAGAACGGCGTGTTCGAACCTGGAACATCGACAATGGTGGGGACTATTTCGGTCGATTTATTTGGCCGCGCCTCGCGCAAAAGCTTCTGTTCGGCGCTGCTCGTTACCCAGGTCTCGTCCGCTTGATCAATCAGATCGTATTCCAATTGCTCTTTTTCACGCGCCCTCTGTCGTACTTCCGGATCGCTCGTGAGGTCGGCTTCCCGGGTGCCGCGAAGAAAATGTAGATCGACAGTGTCGAAAATGACACGGCTTTGCGGCGCATACATCCGAACATCCGCGATATGCTTGCGAGCAAAGTCGCATCGGCTTAACACCACGGCGTCAAGCCCGGGGCCGTGCGAAATGAGATAGTCGCGCACTTTCTTGAGGTAAGGGTGATAAGCAACTTCGATCCCGCGCTTTCGTAGTTCGTCGCCATAAGGCGGGATGTCAGCGAGGTTATCCGGAATAAATGTAACCCGGTGACCGAGCCGGCGCAGGATGTTAAGAATATGAAACATCCGGACCGAGCCTGCATCTTTCTCGGGCATCGGAAGGTGATGATCGATGACTAAAAGGTTTTTCCGCCCCGCCGGCGCCTGCTCCAAGAAAGCGAAGTCGCCAGTAGCTGGTCTTGTCCTAAGTTCAGTGGCCCACCTTTCCGCAAAAGTGGAGCGATTAATGTCTTGATGCTTTTTGGTGCCGCTCGAGAGATCGGTGCCGCCAGTTACGCCTTCGTAATGAATCACGGTGCTGAGCGGTTGGTATAAGACTTTGTAACCGTTTCTTCGGACCTTGAACGACAAATCTGTGTCTTCATAGTAGGCGGGTGCGTAGCGCAGATCAAAGCCCCCGACACTCTGGAAGAGTGATTTCGGAATCATGAGCGCCGCTGCCGAGCAGTAATCTACTTCCCGAAGATAGTTATATTGCGGCCTGTCAGGATCATCGAACTTTCCGTAATTGCAACCCGAGGCATCTCGCCAGATGATACCGCCGGCTTCCTGCAAACGTCCATCGGGGTAGACGAGCTTTGAGCCGACGATCCCCGCTTGCGGCTCTTCAGCGAAGGTATCGAGCAAGGCCGTTAGCCAGCCTTCCTGAACAATCGTGTCATTGTTCAAAAAAACAAGGCATTTGCCGCGCGCCTTCTTCGCCCCGCGATTGCAGGAAGCAATGAAACCGGAGTTCGTCTGGTTGCGCAGGTAAACGACACCCTTCATCTGTGGGACAAGCTCAGCCGTCTCGTCCGTCGAGCAATCGTCGACAAGGATGACTTCAAAGCGCTCCGTCCCCTGATGCTCCTGAAGCGAAGCCAGGCAGGCCTGCGTGAAATAAAACTGATTGAACACCGGAATGATGATTGAAATTTTGACCTGTTCGTGAACCGGAAACTCAATCGGACGGGTCGGCACAGGAGGTTCGTAAACACCTGCTGATGGTGTCGCGAGGGGCGCTGCTTTCTGCCCAGGGGCTGAAGCTACGCCTGAAATTAGGGTCCGGATTTGGTCATCAATCGTAGTAACCTCGGGATGGGTGGTTCGCCATTTCTGATAAGCCGAGACGATCTTTTCCAAATGCCCGTATCCTAACGAGCCGTGTGCGGGAGAAAGTTTTGCCTTTAAGGCGGCAACCGGATTTGCAATTTGCCAGCGTCGCGAAGAGCGAAGCCGGGCTGCTGCATCATCAAGATCGTCCAAAAGCCGCGAAAGCTTCTTGGTAGCCTGCAATTGCCGGCGCAGGCGGTTTCGTAGTTCGTCTCCCCGCGCTTCGCTCTCCGCCAGGCTAATGCTTCTGGCGTGGAGAAGCTGATTGATCTGCACGAAGGACTCCGCGCGCTCTCTTTCGTGCCGCGCAGCGTTCGCCTCCATCTCAGCAATGCGGCCATCCTGGCGAGCCAAGTGGAGTGTAAGTTGGCGGATCTCGCCCTCCAGATGCTCGATTTGCGCAACTCCTTCCGGAACGGAAGCATTCAGCCGGCTGACCGCTCCGGGAAGCAAATCTGCTTCTCGCGGTTTCGCAGTTTGCGGAGCGGCCGCTCTCTTCCCTTTGATCCCTTTCTTTGCCGATGGACTGGCGCGGTGATCGGCCTCGGCAACCAAAGCGCGATAAAGTTCGATCACTTCCGCGGAGACGCGAGCCTCGATCAGTTGGTCAATCGTGAAATGGGTGTGGCGTCTTCGCGTTGCTACCAGCGCCGCGGCGCGGTCTACTTCCGGATCGGGCAACCCAATGAACTGCGCAATTCGCCGCAATTCCGTTTCCGCGTTTTCGAAAAAGAAATCGTAATGAGTAACAAGCCGCTCTTGGTCGCTTGATGTCTCGATCACGCGCCGGTTGTAGATTTCCCAAAGCCGCAACCCAAATGAATAAGACGTTCCGTTCCGCTTCGACATCGAGTAAGCGACTTCAAGCGGATTGCGCACGATGATGAGCGTTTTCAGCGTGGGCAAAAGGGCCTGCCAAAACGGCAGCGTCAAACTGTTGCGCGGATCTTTCCAACCCCAAACGCTTGCCGAATCAAATCCTTCGATCAGCAGCTGCGCTTTCGTACGCAAAGGATCAAGCCGGGCGTGGTTGAAGTTCTCGTCAGCCTTCGGCGGCAGATCCCAGGCACCGCCGAGCGCATTCAACAATTCGTCGTTCAGCGCCACGAAACGCAGATGTTCCCAGAAACCATCAGGGTTATCAGCTTGCGCGGGCATCAACTCGTTTTCTGGGCCCAAGTAGAGGCCGCAAGTATGCAATAGCCTCGTGAGCATCGACGTTCCTGAGCGATGCGCGCCAGCGATGCAAACGGCGGTGTTGGCAGTCGATGAGTCCTTCAAGTGTTTTCGATGCAAGAAACAGGCAAATACCTATGCCGAATAACGAATGCGTACCATAGATGCCGCGCATGGTAAACTCCAGTCTGAACAAACAATTTCTTCGGCGGGCGTTCGAGTTACCCGCTGCTGGGATTGATCGCTGGCTTCAAAGCAAGATCAGGCGGGCGTTTATTACGTTTCGATGTTTCAACGACGGCGTCGGCAGCCGCGATTCTGGAAGCGAACAATGCGTTGGCCTTTTCAACGCATTAGGTAAGATTGAGCACGGACTGAAAATCATCGGGATAAATGAAATCCTATTGGCAATGCGGTCTGAGCGGCGGAGTGATGAATTCCGCGCGCCAAACGGCGCGCTGTCGTGCTTCGATGACAGAGCTCCCAGCATGCGCCGGAGCGAACAGAGTCAATCGTGCTCGAATGGTGGCCCGATTATCCAAGAATTCAAGGCGCGACTGGCGATCCACGCCGGGACGGGAGCTGCCAGTGTCGCGCCGGTCGCCAACGCGGACCAGTCGTGCGCATATGAGGTTTTACAACGAGGCTGGCCGGGATCTAATGACGATAATCGTCAATTGTGGTTTGCCGCGATGGCTGACGCGATACATAATTGCAACGACTCTTCTCGAATGGAAACGGCTTCCCAAAGTGAACTCGATGTTCTGGGAGTCAAGAAGTCACGCAGCGGCAAAGTGCGCGAAGTCTTTAATCCGGGCGATCGTCTGCTATTTGTCGCGACAGATCGGCTCGGGCTCGACGGCGAAGCTCATTCTCGTTGGCGAATGCCTCGCGCCCGATTCGTCACGTTTCTGGCCTGGCGCCGACTACGTTATCGTGGAAAATCCGCTCAGTTTCGATAACGATTCGTGCGCGATCATCTCGAGACGCTCGATTGGGATAAAATCCCGCCGGCGCCTTCGTTGCCGGAGAATGTGATCCGAAAGACTCCAGCGAAATATCTCGAAACTTTTCGACGCCTGAGGGGCCATGAACTCGCCTGAGGCGCGCCCGAAGCTTTCGGTCGTGGTCGTTTGCTATGAAATGGCCGCGCAGATCAAAAACACTCTGCGCTCCCTTCTCCCTCCTTATCAGCGCAACATCGCGACCGATGATTACGAAATCATCGTCATCGATAATGGCTCTACCCGAATGCTGCCGGAACGAGCGCGCACGGTCTCGCCAAACCTTCGCTACATCTATTTGCCGCCTAACGAAGCCAAGCCCAGCCCGGCGGCGGCAATCAACCGCGCGGCGGCAGCGGCACGGGCGCCCCTGCTTTGCTTGATGATCGATGGCGCGCGGATGGTGACGCCAGGAGCGCTTTCGTGGGCCCTCCGGCTGCTCCAACTTGCGCCGCGCGCCATAGTGGAAGTGCGGGGCTGGCATCTCGGCTCCAAATGGCAACCGGAAAGCGTGGCGGAAGGTTACAACCCTCCTGGTAGCGGTCGCCGAGAATTCGCGAGGCTGGGTTCAAGGCCGTGACGACAGTGAGTCCGCTCCATGGCGTCGCGATGGTGAAGATGTCGAGGTCCTGACGGTAGTGTTTGAGACAGAGCACCGTTTTCCAAACGTCGCCCGTGTAGAATTTCCTTTGACGGTCGGGTCTCTGCGTGAGTTCGTCCAATGGCACGGTGTCGTGGATCAGGACGACCGAACAGGTAAGGTTGTACCTAAAATCTCTTTTGCTGCGACGCGCGTTCCATGCATCGAGGTGTTTGAGCTTTACGCGAAGAAAGCTGGCTTGGATTGGAGTAAGTCTTGAATTGACCGCTTTCACCTAATTGTAGTACTTCATTCTCAAGCTCCAACCGTGAACATTCTCGGCATCTCAGCCTTCATTCAGATTCGGGGAAAGGAACGCGGGGTTTTTGCCACCAAACACCGGTCCAGTCGATCTCCTGAATCGGCACGTCAATTCCCATCAGAGTTCGGTAATCCGACACCGCCGCCTGGCAAGCTGGCACTCCTCCATAATCGTCGACGATGACAAACCCTCCCAGTGACAGTTTTGGGTAAAGCGACTCCAGAGACAAATATGTGGATTCGTACAAGTCCCCATCGAGTCTGATTAAAGCGAATGGACCGGCTTCCAACGAAGGCAGCGTGTGTTGAAAAAGGCCTTTGACGAACACAACTTGCTCGTCAAGCAATCCGTAGCGGGAAAAATTCTCTTTGACCTGCTCAAGCGAGACCGATAATTCGGGATAGAGATGTAAATTTAAGCCGTCGTCGTGAGGAAATTCGAGCGGCTTTGG
The DNA here is from genome assembly GCA_003445855.1 of Spartobacteria bacterium. Taxonomy (GTDB): domain Bacteria; phylum Verrucomicrobiota; class Verrucomicrobiia; order Chthoniobacterales; family UBA10450; genus UBA10450. The sequence goes on from DMCG01000175.1 coordinate 8,584, forward strand.
CGACGGGAGGCCAGCGAATGAATCGACCGCATACACCTTCCGATCCTTGATCGCGTTCGCCGCAAGTATGCCGCGCATCAAGATGCAGCAGCCACCCCGCCAAACGCCGGTTTCAATGAAATCGCCAGGAATCCCTTCGTCTATGACCCTTTGCGCGAGCGCTCGAACATTTTGAAGTCGTTGCAAGCCCGCCATGGTGTGAGCGACCGTTGGCCAATCGCGCCCTTCTGACCGAAGATTCGATTGGAAAGGTCCGATATGCTTCGGACGAAATGATGGATCGCCGTAAATCATGTTAGTCAATATATTGATAAGCAGATCAAGATAAAGCTCGCGCGAAGAAGATTCGTCATTTCCAATGTTTCTCATTCTGCTTCCCTCAAAAAATTGCGCAAAACGATGCAGCCGGCCCGACGTGCGCAGCCTTTTCAGCCCAGTGTGGTCCCAAGCTCATTTCGCCTGAGATAACCCCTCGGATTCAACGTCATCAAGAATCGTTCACAGCGCTGATCGATTACGAAGTCATCGTTCTCTGAAAGGAATTTGTCGACAGCTTCCATGGGGCCGGGACCAAAATCGGGCCAGACAGGATGCCCATTCACGTTTGTGTCTTCGACAATCAGATAATCACCCGCTTGAACGAGTGGGCTGTAGGCGATCATCTCCTCATACACGTGGGCAGCGCAATGATCGGAATCGAGCACGACCATGGCGCGTTGTCTGCCGACTGCTTGTCGCAGCTGAGCGATTACTCCGGCATCAATACTCGAACCAGTAATATAGCTGATGCGTGGATGCGCCGGCCGATCGGGCTGTACCTCGATGTCGATCGTGATGACGCGACCATGCCCGATCTGGTCAAGGATCATTGCCAAATAGAGAGCACTCCCCCCGAACTTGGTGCCAGTCTCGATCACGACATCAGGCCGAGCGCGAACCAGTAACTCCTGATAAATCCACAGATCAAGCGGACATTTGAGGACGTGATGTCCGAACCAACTCAGATTGATTGTATCGGCTTTTGCTATCCAGCGGCGATAATAGAGATCGTGGAATTGGCGAACCACTTCTTCTTCCTCCGAGGACAACGGAGGTTGATCACGATCGACAAAATAGTTACCAAGCGGCGAGCTCATCCGGGCGCAGAGGTCAGAAATTGGCAGTGGGAACAATTAGGAGAGGTAATGCTGAGTCCTTAGATTTGCCAGTACGTGGGTCCTAAGTCCTTCACTCTTTCAGTTTCATAGATAGCTTGATCCCCCGCTCCTCAAGACGGGATTGGACGATGCTCCAATCGTTGGGAATGACATTGAGCATGGTCTCGAGAATACATTCAACGGCCGAGAACGGCATCTCGATGAATTGAGAGACAGCCTCGTCATACCTGTTGGCAAGTACGCCTGATGTTGGATCGAGTCCGGTCACGACAGTAAGCCCGGCCGGCGGTGTCGCGATGGTAAAGATATCGAGATCGGGCCGGTAGTGTTTGAGACAGAGCACCGTTTTCCAAACGTCGCCCGTGTAGAATTTCCTCTGACGGTCGGGTCTCTGCGTGAGTTCGTCCAATGGCACCGTGTCGTGGATCAGGACGACCGAACGAGGACCACAAAGAGTCTCCACGTGCATGAAGTCTTTGAGCGACTGTTGAAAGACGTGCAGTCCGTCGATGAAAGCTAGCGCCAACGGCCGGTCGTTAAGCAGTTGCACCAGCCTGCGCTCGGCAAAAAATACGTCGCTGGTCTCACAGAAAATATGGGTTTCGGTTTTAAGAGGAACGTTGATCGTCGGCTCGGGATCAACGCCCACGGCCCGCGTTGGCGGCCGCGCATAGGAAAGGGATTGACCGCGGGCGATTCCGATCTCGAGATAGGTTTCGGGCACGATCGCGGCGTGCAGGCGTTCAAGCCAAACTAAATAACCGTCTCCAGGCATCCGCAGCTTGGCAAGGCCAATGTGAGCTTGCATCAGGTCGTCATCAAAGGTGAGCGCCGCCCGATATTCCGAGGCCGATTTTCCCTCATCGCCGAGCACCCGGTATGCTTCGCCGAGTGCGAGGTGAAATTCGGCTCTCCGATCGTCGGGGGGCATTCTGGTCCGAAGCCAGGGGCCGGCGTGAGCCAGTAATCTCTGGGGCTCCATTTCATCGGGGGCGTGGCTACGAGCAAGGCGTGCGACCGTGGCGGCGGCTTCAAATCGACCGGCTCGAAACTCCGTATGCGCCAGATCGACGAGGGCGGCGATGCCTGGATCGGCGGGACGCTCAATTGGCGTGATGGACCACAGACTACGATCAAATGAACGTCCGAAAGGCCCACTGTTTCCACGCGGGATCGGATCCAGTGCCGAACGCACCAGGTGGGAAAGTGCCGGGCGAGGCAGGGTGCCGAGATAGGTCGGCTTCTCGTGCGTAGGAGAGGCCCATGGTCGCCCCCGGATAGTTTCGTATTGCTGGGCCCAGCGCCGAAATGCGTCCGGAAAAAGATCAATGTCGGAATTGGTAGCTATTCCGCCGTGAATTTGATGAAAGCAGCCTTCGCCTAGCAACACCACGGATTCGGCATTTGGCAGCTCGAGCGCGCGGCGATAAGCATCGAGATTGACGAGGCCGCCGCTCGGAAGGTCAAAGCGCTCGTCAAAACCCTCAAGCATCTCCCACAGCTCGCGCCGGAGAAACAAAGCATTGGACTCCGCTATTGGAAGCAACCATCCGTTAACCGAAGAGCCGGCTAGCGTCCCTATCTCGAACAGGCGATAACCGTCAGCCGGCCAATCAATCGATTTGAGCAATGCGTCTTCACGTTTCTTGTCGTAACCACCCTCCAGAGCCCATCTCTGATCGTCGAACCCGAGAAACCAGCCGATTGTTGCCACGACCGCGCGGTCGTAAAGGGCGGCTCCGCTACGCGCGAAGTGCAACAGTCCCGGCGTCACCATGCGCGCGCCATCGATCATTACGCCGATGACTTCACCACGTGCCTCGGCGATCCCTCGATTCACGGCCTGAGCGGGGGACCGTGAGGCGTGGTCGATCCGAATCAAGCGGAAGTTCCCGCAGAGACCCTCGATAACTTTGCCATCGAACGGAGGATTCGAGCCATTGTCGGCGACGATAACCTCGTAGTCGTCCGGTTCGATATGGCGCTGGTATCCGGCTGACAGGGAATGCAGCGTCCGCGCTGCCTCGCGGGCCATATTGTAGACCACGACGACCACCGAGACGTCCGGTTTGCGTTCGAATTTCTCCACCAATTCTTGTTTCCTTGTACCTTAATCCCGAGCGCTTAGTTTACCAGCATAATAGAATAGGAAATCGGCGTCCTGCGATGCCGAATTCGTTGAATCGTTCCAGATAGTCCCCGGCCCGTATCTTCTATTTGGCTGATAAGCAATCCTCACTCGCGATTTTCACCGGCGCACCAATTCCAAAACCAATTTGATTTTTGAGCAAGGAGAGATGGCCGTGGGCGTAGCGCTGGTGCTTGATGAGCGCGAACTTGCCGACGCGGGTATAGCTCTGGAGCAAAACGATGCCCTGCTCTTTGGCCAGCCGCTTACGCGCGCGGTTGAGCAGCTTGGCATCGGTCGGGAACATCACCCGCCTTGGGCTGAACTGTGATCGATGATCACCCGGACCAAATCCTTCGGCCGCATCACCTCGGTTCTGGTGGCCACTGCAAGGCTCTCCTGCAACAGCGCCACAAGTTGCGCTCTTGGAAGAAACGATTCTGTAATCAATGCGCCCTGAGGCCGGTAGATGTAGGGATTTGGAAAGCCCCGCCCCACGAAGGTGCTTTGGCCGAGATTGTTGTATCGGAAGTGGCATAACTACCCCATCAGTTCGCCGATAAGCGATTTCTCTTCCTTTAATTCTGCCAGCGACGCATCGATTTTCGTACGGCTGAACTCGTTGATTGGAAGCTTCTCAACGATCTCC
>DMCG01000175.1:12812-16995 GCA_003445855.1 Spartobacteria bacterium
TCGTAACTTCCGTCGGAGCAAACCGCGACGCTGTGCCAATCATTCACCGTCTCGTGAGCCGAATCATTCCGTTGGAAAAAGTTCCGTTGGAAATTCCTCTAAAGGCGACGACAGGATTTAAACACCTCGCGCATCCTGGCTGGTTTCTCGTCACGGGCCAGTGGATCGAAGGTTGGGTGGTGGCCGAAGATGTGCGCGAGATTGAAATAGTGGCTGGAGACTTCGTCATCCACCGCACCCAATTAAACCGGCCGCAACCCGAAATTGCGGCGCAACTGGGTCTTCCCGATTGCGACGCTCTAATTGGATTTCGCGATCAGGTTGAGTTGGGCGGTGTCGGGGATCGCAGTGGTGTCTTGCAAATAGTAGTGGTCGATCATCAAAATCGGCATCGCACTGTCTGTTCATCTGCACCAGGTCTTTTGCTCGGATCGCTGAAATTGCCAACGCAATTTGTCATTCACAGTTTTGACGAACGCCAGGCGGACGATGCGCACACAAGGCGCGCGGTTTGATCGAAGGCTCCGCGCATACATTTCAAACACGCTGGCAAATCGTCTCGTTGACGCCGTTGTCTGGCTCGCGGATTGAAACGCTGGGCTATTTTCAAAACTCGATAAGTGTTTGTGAGATGGCTCCTGGGGAGTTAGTTAACCACGGAATGGATAGTAGCGTTCCCTCTCCACCACTCGCGGGATCCTTAAAGATGACCTTGCGCGAGTGGATCGAGCACTATCAGGAAAGCGTCGCCATGAAACAGGTGCGTTATCGCGGCGTACTGGCTTGGAAAAACGTTTTCGATCTTTGGGTGATCCAGGAGATTATTCACGAAACACAGCCCGAGGTCGTAATTGAAATCGGATGCAAATTCGGCGGGACTACGCTTTGGCTTTCCGATATCATGAAAACTGTGGCGTCGGGCCGGGTGCTGAGCATCGATCTGGCGCGTCCGGCGATCCCGTTTCCGGACAATGTCGATTTCATCCAGGGCAACAGCATTTCGGATGAGACTCTGGCGAAGGTTCGCAAACGTGCTCAAGGGAAACGCGCGATGGTAATCGCGGACGGAAATCATACCGCGGATCATGTTTTGCAAGAGCTTCGATTCTACGGGCCGCTCGTCGCCTCGGGCTGCTACTTCATTGCGGAAGATGGCATCGTGGACGTGATGGAGTGGGAAAAGTTTACGCCCGGCCCGTTGGTGGCGGTGCAACGTTTTCTCACCCAGACGGACGACTTCGAGATCGATCGCGATCGGGAGAAATTTATCTTGACCTATGCGCCTGGTGGTTTTTTGAAGTGCGTGCGTCCCTAAAGTTGAAGTAGAAGCATTTCACAAATAGCGGAAGGGACTTTTTGTGAAAAAAGAGCCGGCCCTTCACCCCCAGGCCTCTCCCCTCGCATACGTGTAGCCGTCGCCCCTGCCTGCCACGTCGTAGCCTTGCGAAGGCGGGGTGGGCGGCGCGATGCGCGTGTGAATAGCACGCGCGGGCGCGCTTCGCGCAGCGAAGCGGCTACAACTCATAAGAGTCAGGCTCGTTGCCGCCAGCGCCGTCATATTCCAGTCTTAGACCAGGACAAAACTCCTCGATGACGAGCGCTCGTGTGCGATCTACCTTTGCCGCTATGGATCGGATCAATGGACGAGCCAGTGACCAATTGCGTCCGGTTGCTTTCGAGCTCGGGATCGCGCCGCACGCAGGCGGCTCAGTGCTCGTGACAATGGGCAACACGCGCGTGATTTGTGGTGTAATGATCGAAGAGACTGTGCCGCGCTGGATGAAAGAACAAAACGTCACCGGCGGCTGGCTGACCGCGGAGTATTCCATGCTGCCTTATTCAACGCAGACGCGAAAGCCGCGCGACATCGCAAAGGGGCGACTCGATGGCCGCAGCACCGAGATCCAGCGCTTGATTGGCCGATCCTTGCGCGGGGTTGTCGATCTTGAAAAACTTGGCCCGCGCACGATCTGGGTCGATTGTGATGTGCTTCAAGCCGATGGCGGAACGCGCACGGCCGCCATTACCGGCGCAAGTTTGGCGGTGGCGGTGGCGTGCCGAAAATTCGCGAAAGAAAAAAAGATCGAGGCACCCCCAATCAAAAAATTGGTCGCCGCGGTCAGCGCGGGCGTGCTCAATGGCAATGCGATTGTCGATCTTGATTATGAAGAGGACAAACGCGTCACCGTCGATTTCAATCTCGTCGCGACCGAAGACGGTGAGTTCGTGGAAGTGCAAGGCTCGGGCGAAGAAGCCACCTTCTCCACCGCGCAGCTCGAACAGATGATCGCCATTGGCCGCAAAGGAATCGCTGATTTAATCGCGGCACAGCGCGTGGTCTTGGCGCGTTTAATGGTGACGCCGGAAAGTTAATCTTTGCCTCCGCGATGTCGATAAGCTAAAGCGCAAGATCGACATGAAAAAAGCGCTCATTACTGGCATCACCGGCCAGGACGGAAGTTATCTGGCCGACCTGTTGCTCGAGAAAGGCTACGAAGTGCATGGGATCATTCGCCGTGCGAGCACATTCAACACCTCACGCATCGATCATCTCTACGCCGACCCGCATATCAACGGCGTGCGCATGTTCCTCCATTTCGGAGATCTCAGTGACTCGGTGAGCTTGGTGAAGTTGCTCTACGAATTGAAGCCGGACGAAATTTACCATCTCGGCGCGCAAAGCCATGTCCGCGTCAGTTTCGACATTCCCGAGTACACATCCGACATCACCGGGGTCGGGACGATTCGGATACTCGAAGCAATCCGGGAAGCGGGAACTCGTGCACGGTTTTATCAGGCCTCCAGCAGCGAAATGTTCGGCAAGGCACAACAAGTGCCGCAGACCGAGAAAACGCCCTTCTGGCCGCGCAGCCCGTACGGCGTCGCAAAAGTTTTTTCTTTCTGGGCGACGGTGAATTATCGCGAGAGCTACGGCCTTTACGCGAGTAACGGCATCTTGTTCAACCACGAGAGCCCGCGGCGCGGCGAAACTTTCGTCACGCGCAAAATTTCGCGCGCCGTTGCCGCCATCAAACACGATCTGCAAAATGAATTATTTCTCGGCAACCTCGATGCGAAACGCGACTGGGGTTACGCGCCCGAATATGTCGAAGGCATGTGGCGAATCCTTCAGCACGATGAAGGCGACGACTTTGTGCTCGCGACCGGCGAAACGCATACCGTGCGCGAGTTTGTAGAAACGGCGTTCGCACATGTCGATCTTGACTGGAAGAAATATGTGAAACACGACCCGCGTTACGAGCGGCCGGCGGAAGTGGACATGCTCATCGGCGACGCCTCGAAAGCGAAAAAAATTCTCGATTGGGAACCGAAAGTACGCTTCCACGAACTTGTGCGCATCATGGTGGACGCGGACATGGAATTGCTTTCGCGCGAAACGCCGAGAAAACATCTCGGCAAGTTGCCGTGAAGTTGTAGCCTAGCCACGGCGCTCTATCGCCGTGCTTGAGAGATTTCGCCCCGACAGAGCGGGGCGCCTACATCTAACGAATCACCATTGTCGCGTGATTGGTCGCTGCCATCTGGGTGCCCGAGCTGAGACCGGGAATGACTGCGGCCAGCGGAGCATCGACAATCGTTACCTGCGCCCCGCGACCGACGATGTCGTAAAGATTGACAATATCGCTGGAACGCATGCGGATGCATCCGTAGCTCACGGGCAGTCCGATGTTCCGTTCCTCCGGCGTGCCATGAATGTAAATGTCGCGAATGAACGCATTCGCATTTTGTGGTTCGCGCCCACGCAACCAAAGAATGCGCGTGACGATTGGATCGCGGCCAGGCGAATCTGGCGCAACGATCTCGCCGGTTCGGCGTCGATCTTTAAAAACCGTGCCTGGCGCCGCGCCGTCGCCGATTTTCTCTGCGATCTCCAGTTTGCCGAGAGGTGTGCGATAACTTCTCGGCCAATCGCCCAGACCAAATCTGGAAGTGGAAACCGCATAGATCGCCATCAAGTTGCCGCGATCGAGCACCGCGAGTTTTTGTTCGCGCGTGCTGATGACGACGTGATGCTGCGTGTCGGGCGCCACGCAGGATGCGATGACAATGGAAACCGCGAGTGAAAACAGTGCGCGAATGAAGTTGTCGATCATGCGCCGTTAAATCGGAAGAACTTTTCCGCTGTTGCGGTGGTGGCTCGAGCGATTTCTTCAAGCGGAAC
>DMCG01000175.1:17285-17692 GCA_003445855.1 Spartobacteria bacterium
GGCACCGGCGCGAGATAGGGGCAGTCGGTTTCCACCATGAATTTGTCCAGCGGGATTTGTGCCGCGACATCTCGCACGGCTGCGCCATTCTTGAAAGTCACAATGCCGGTGAATGAGACGAGATGGTCAAGATCGACAACTTCATTCGCCTGTTCGAGCGAACCGCCGAAGCAATGAAAAACGCCGCGCAATTTTCCGGAATACGGTTGCATCATCGCGAGCGTATCGTCCCACGCATCGCGCTGGTGAATGACAACATTGAGCCCAAGATCGACAGCGAGATCGAGCTGTTGCTGAAAGAGACTCGCCTGTCTCGACTTGTAAGCGCCGTCCTGGATGCTCGCTTCGATCTCCTCTTCGGTCTCGCCTTGCAGCGCGCGCGAGAAAACCTGCACTTTCTTTCCCTT
>DMCG01000178.1:0-3411 GCA_003445855.1 Spartobacteria bacterium
TTCAATGCGCGCAACATCGAGCTCGCCTTCGACGGCGCGGTCGATCCTTACTTCGAAGGTTTCGCCAACATTGTCTTCAAATTGGACAACGACAACGAAACCGAAGTCGAGGTTGAAGAAGCGTTTCTGCAAACGACGAACCTCCCGTTCAACTTGCAACTCAAAGCCGGACAATTTTTCGCCGCTTTCGGCCGAATCAATCCGACGCATCCACACACATGGGATTTCGCCGATGCGCCACTTGTTCACGGGCGCTTGCTCGGTCCCGATGGATTGCGCGGAGTTGGCGCGCAAATGTCGTGGACAGTTCCCGTGCCCTGGTATTCGCAACTGATTTTTGCCGCGCAGAATGGACGCGGCGGCACCGGTTATTCGTTCCGCAATCCCGGCGACGACGGAATTTTCTTCGGCCGCATGACTACCGATCGCGAAGCGCGCGGTTTGCAGGATTTCGTTTGGATTCCGCGCTTCGAAAATTCTGTCGATCTTAGCCCGACGCAGGTCGTGCTCGCGGGCGTTTCCGGCGCGTTTGGATCAAATGAGACCGGCGCAAACGCGCGCACGCAGATTTACGGCGCAGACTTTCTCTACAAATGGAAATCATCTCATGCCGAGGGCGGCTTTCCGTTTGTGAAATGGCAAACCGAAGCGATGTATCGCCGTTTCGAAGCTGGCCGCGGCGTCGATGAATCGTTTCCGGTCGCGGAGACGTTTCACGATTTGGGGATGTATTCGCAAGTCCTTTGGGGATTCAAAAAGGGATGGGTCGCCGGTGTGCGCGGCGATTATCTGCACGATACCGACTCGCACTTCACCGATGATCCCGATCGACAAACGCGCTCACGCATCAGCGCGAACCTGACCTGGTATCCGACCGAGTTCTCGAAAATCCGGTTGCAGTACAATCACGATTTCCTGGAGGAGAACTTTTTCCTCGCCGATCGGGATGTCGATTCGGTCTTCCTCCAATTCGAATTCATCCTCGGTGCGCACGGCGCCCACAAATTCTGAACTATGAAAAAGATCCTGTTAATCCTGTGCACAATTCTGGCATGCGGTCTCTCTGCGCATGCAAAACTTAACGTCGTCGCGACGCTGCCCGATTTTAGTTCGCTTGCGCGCGAAATCGGTGGCGACAAGATCGACATCGTCACCCTGGCAAAACCGACTGAAGACCCGCACTTTGTCGATGCACGTCCCAGCTTCGTCGTCTCATTGCGTAGCGCGGACGTTTTGATCGACGGTGGCGCCGAGCTTGAGATCGGCTGGTTGCCGCCGCTTTTGCAAAACGCGCGCAACCCGAAAATTGAGATCGGCAAGCCGGGCCGCCTTCAGGCATCGCAAGGAATTCGTCTCATGAACGTGCCGGCAAATGTTACGCGCGCGGCGGGCGACGTGCACGCGCTCGGAAATCCGCACTTCGCGGCCGATCCGATCATCGCCAAAGCGATCGCGCAGCACATTGCGCAGTCGTTTTCCGCGCTCGATTCGGTCAACGCCGCGTTTTACGATGCGAATTACAAAAAATTCGAATCGACAATTGACGCGAAGTTGCAGGAATGGGGCGCGGCGCTGCTGCCGTTCAAGGGCCAGAATGTGGTCGCGTATCACGATTCATGGCCCTACTTCGCGCACCGGTTCGGATTGAAGATCGACATCTTCCTCGAGCCAAAGCCCGGCATCCCGCCTTCGCCGTCGCATCTGGTCGAGGTCATCGCACAGATGAAAGCGCAGAAGATCAAAGCAATCATGGTCGAGCCGTTTCACGATCGAAAAATCGCCGAGAAAGTTGCGAGCGCGACCGGCGCGAAGGTTGTGGACTTCGCGCAATTCCCCGGCGGCATGCCGGGAACCGACAGCTACGTGAAGTTGATCGACAAACTCGTCGCGGGCTTGGTCGCCGCGCTGAAATAATATGTGGGAAGTAATGTTCTGGCCGATTATGGCCTGCGTACTTTTGCCGTGGCTTCTGGTCTATCTCGGGCTGCACGTCGTAAAGCGCGGGATCATTTTCATCGACATCGCCATGGCCCAGATGGCGTCGCTCGGTATTTGCGTGGCTGTGCTTTTCCATGTCGATCTTGCCAGCTGGACTACGTTCGCGATCGCACTCGGTTTCACGCTCCTCGGCGCCGCTGTTTTTTCGGTGACCGGAAAACGGGCGAGCCAAATTCCGCAGGAAGCCGTCATCGGCATTTCTTATGTGGTCGCGGCCGCCGCCGCGGTGTTGCTCTTGAGTCGCGCCGCCGAAGGCGACGAACAGATCAAACAAATGCTCGTCGGCAATATCCTGCTTGTGACTCCGCTTGAGGTTTGGAAATGCTTCGGACTTTTCGTCGCCGTCGGTGCGTTGCATTTTGTCTTACGCCGGCAATTCCTCCTGGTTTCATTCGATCGGGACGGCGCTTATCAACAAGGCCTGCGCGTGCGCTGGTGGGATTTTCTCTTTTACGCGGCCTTCGGGTTGGTCGTGACGAGTTTTGTGCGCATCGCCGGCGTCCTCCTTGTTTTCAGCTATCTGATTGTGCCGGCCGTTTGCGGAATCAATCTCGCCGCCAAACTGGGCAATCGGCTTTTAATCGGCTGGCTTATCGCATTGATCGGTGGAGTCGCGGGTCTATTCCTTTCATTTTGGTGGGACCTTCCCTCCGGCGCGGCGATCGTCTGCACATTCGGCGCGCTGTTAATTTTGATTTCGCTGGTGGCGTTGGCGCGGGCAAGACTGCATCTTCTTCTGTAGCGGCGCTCTATGAGCGTCGCATAATTTTGCGACGGTCGCAGACCGCCGCTACAGGATTGGTGAATGCACTCGTTCCATTACTGCGACGGCCAGCTTCACTGCGAAGATGTCGATCTTGCGCGGGTCGCGCAGGAATTTGGGACGCCGCTCTATATTTATAGCGCCGGAACGATTCTCGATCATTACCGCCGGCTCGATGCCGCGCTCACGCCGCTGGATCATCTGATTTGTTATGCGGTCAAAGCGAATTCGAATCGCGCCATCCTGAGTTTGTTTGCCAAAGAAGGAGCCGGCTTCGACATTGTTTCCGGCGGCGAACTTTTCCGCGTGCTCGCCGCCGGTGGCGACCCAGCGGAATGCACCTTTGCTGGCGTTGGAAAATCGCGCGAGGAAATTGAGCACGCGCTCACGCGACGTATTTACAGTTTCAACGTCGAGAGCGAAGCGGAGCTGGATTACATCGACCAGATTGCCGCGAGCAAAGACGCGCGTGCTCCAGTCGCGTTGCGCGTAAATCCCGATGTCGATGTTGCGACGCACGAGTATATATCCACCGGGAAAAGCGAAAACAAGTTCGGGATCGCGCTCGATCACGCGGCCGCGGTTTATGAACGCGCCTCGAAAATGCGCAACATCGACATCGTCGGCGTGCAAATGCACATCGGCTCGCA
>DMCG01000178.1:3688-4664 GCA_003445855.1 Spartobacteria bacterium
AAATACGGGATCAAGTTTTTCAGCGTCGGCGGAGGAGTCGGGATTGTTTACGAATCGTCGTTCGTGAGCGGCAGCAGCGGTTGGTGGAAGGAACAAGCACCCGCGCGACATCAATTGTCGATCCAACAATATGTCGATGCGATTTTGCCGCCGCTGCGCGAATTGAAATTAAGAATTCTGCTCGAGCCCGGGCGATTGCTGGTCGGTAACGCCGGGGTTTTGCTCACGCGCGTCCGTTACCTCAAGCAAACCGGGCAGAAAAAATTTGCAATTGTCGATGCCGGAATGAACGACTTGATTCGCCCAGCACTTTACCATAGTTATCACGAGATCGTTCCGCTACGTGAATCGCAGCGAGGTGGCGAGCGCGACAAGATCGACATCGTCGGTCCGGTGTGCGAGACGGGCGATTTTTTCGCGCGTGACCGCGAAATGCCGGAGCTGCGCGAAGGCGATCTGCTCGCGATCATGAGCGCGGGCGCTTACGGCTTTGTCATGGCCAGCAATTACAATTCTCGTCCGTTGCCGGCCGAAGCTTTGGTGCGCGGCGATAAGTTCGCGCTCATTCGCAAAAGGCAAACAAACGCGGATTTGGTCCGCGACGAAATCGAGGCGCAGCTGTAGGGACGACGCTGTCGTCCCACGGGAAGCCAACGGCTTCCCTACAGTTTTCGTCGGCGACCAGCCCTCGTGCCCTGCCTCACTTGCGCAATTTCGTCTCCTGCATAAATAGTACTCTCCTTCACTCGATGAAACGCCTGTTGCTTGTTTTTGCATTGTCGATCCTGGCGCTTGGATCGATGGCGGCCGCCCGTCCGCCCGGGGAATGGATCGTGGTGGTGGGCGGACCGTCGCTGCATCAATGGGAACAATACAAAGCCTACCCGCACGATCATTGGTGGGCGAATTTTGTGCATGCCGCGCGTTTGCGCACCGAACAGCTTCGCGCTGCCCTCGGGCCGGACGCCAAGATCAC
>DMCG01000059.1 GCA_003445855.1 Spartobacteria bacterium
TCGCGGATGATTCCGCCGACGCCGGTGGCCGCGCCTTGAAACGGCTCGATCGCGCTCGGATGATTGTGGCTCTCGATCTTGAATGCAACCGCCCAGCCGTCGCCAATGTCGACGACGCCGGCATTTTCTTCGCCGGCTTTGACGAGAATGTTCGGTCCATTCGTCGGAAATTTTTTCAGCTCTTTTCTCGAATTTTTATACGAGCAATGCTCGCTCCACATGACGGAAAAGATTCCGAGCTCGGTAAAATTCGGCTCGCGGCCGAGTATTTTTTTGATGCGCTCGAATTCTTCCGGCGTCAGTCCGTGCTCTGCCACGAGCTTGGGCGTGACGGTTGGATCGACAACCCCGAAATTATCGGGGCTCGTGAAATCTTTCGGAGTCGAATGAGTCATCGACACGGGCACGTTAGCGAATCTGCGCGCGCGCTCAATCGCGCAAAATGCCGAAATTTTATCGAATAGCGACGCTCCGTAAGCAGTCTAAACAGAAAAGGCCGCATTTCGTAAGACGGCCGTGTTTTGGTCTGTGACCGAGGCATTAACACAAACGGAGGATACGAATGAAAAAAAGTATGATTACGCTCGCCTGTGCGATGATCGCGCCGATCGCGTTCGCGCAAACGAGCACTACGACGACGGAGAAAACATCCACGACCGCTCCGGTCGCGGGGACAACGACAACGGAAACGACCACAACTTACACGGACGGAACGGTGACAACGTATACGCCCGGGAAAACAATTGTGGTCCGCAAGCAAGGCGTGACTGAACCGATCAGTTACATGCTCGGAAAAACCGTTCACTATGTGAACAAAGCCGGCCGCGAGATCGATGAACATCTGATCAAGCCCGGCGCACGCGTGCATGTCTATTATGACGGCACCGGCTCGACGCAGGTTGTGAATCGGGTGATCGTCGATGACGATTAAAATTACACAGTAGGCTGTTCCTACCAGGATTCGAAGCCGCAGGGTTCCATCGTGAATCCTGCGGTTTCTTATTGTCGATCTTGCGCGGGCGTTTGCGTTTCGGGCGCGTCTCCTACAAAATCTCTCTGGCATGGCTTTTGACTTAAAGGAAATGGTCGCCGCGCGTCTGGGCGAAAATTACGAACTGCACGAGCGGCACATCAACCGCACGCTCGTCGCCGCGCAGCGCGTGATCGGGTTTGATAAAGTCTACGCGCGAGCGGAAGGCGCGTATCTCTACGACATGGATAACGCCGCCTATCTCGATTTCCTGAGCGGCTACAGCGTTTTTAATATCGGCCGCAATCATCCGGTAGTGAAACAGGCGATCCGCGATGTGCTCGATCTCGATTTGCCGAACATGGTGCAAATGGATTGCTCGTTGCTGAGCGGGTTGCTGGCGGAGGCGCTGACAAAACGCATGCCGCCGCATCTCGATGCAGTTTTCTTTTGTAACTCGGGCACGGAGGCGATGGAAGGTGCGCTGAAATTTGCGCGCGCGGCGACGGGAAGAAAGCGCGTCATCTCGCTTGAAAGCGCGTTTCACGGGCTGAGCCTCGGCTCGCTATCGTTGATGGGCTGCGAAAGTTTCACGGAGGGGTTCGGGCCGTTGATGGAAGGCTTCGACGCGCGCGTGCCGCTCGATGATCTGGACGCGTTAGATCGACAATTACGTTCGCGCGACGTCGCGGCGTTCGTCATTGAGACTGTTCAAGGCAAAGGCTGTAAATCGCCGAAGACCGATTTCTTCATTCGCGGGCAGGAACTTTGCCGCAAATACGGGACGCTGCTCATTTCCGATGAAGTGCAGACCGGACTTGGCCGCACCGGGAAAATGTTTGGCTTCCAACATTGGAATCTCGAGCCGGACATCATCACGCTGGCCAAGACGCTAAGTGGCGGCTACGTGCCGTGCGGCGCGATTGTAACGCGGCGCGAAATTTACCAAAAGACTTTCAGCCGCATGGATCGTTGCGTGGTGCATTCAACTACGTTTGGCCGCAATAATCTCGCGATGGCGTGCGGACTGGCCGCGCTCGAAGTGATCGATTCAGAAAATTTGATCGAAAAATCGGCGAAGATGGGCGCGCTGCTCATGCGCAAGATCGACATGTTGCGAGAAAAGCATTCCTTCATCAAGGAAGTGCGCGGCAAAGGGCTCATGATCGCGATTGAGTTTCATGAACCGCAGGAATTCAAATTGAAGATGGCGTGGAAGTTTTTGCACAAGATCGACAAGGTGCTTTTCGCGCAAATGGTCGTGACGCAAATGCTGAGCAAGCATCGCATTCTCACGCAAGTGGCTGGACACGCGATGGACGTTCTGAAAATTCTACCGCCACTTATCATTGGCGAGCGCGAGATCGACTTGTTCGTGAGCGCGCTCGACGACGTGCTGACTGATTGCCGCAAATTTCCCGGACCGATGTGGGAGCTGGGAAATAATTTCGTGCGCGCCGCGCTCGGCTCAAAACGCCCGGTCGAATCGCGCCCCGCGGTTTCGGCTTAACTATTGTCCATCTAGCCGGCCATTTTTGATTGTCGATCCAGTTTTGCGGGCTTACGCTAAGAGTGCGTCGGGCGGCAAACGCTCGATCACCACGGAGGAGCAAAATCATGAGCACCGCTGTCGCTGAAGAGAAAAAAACCAAGCTGAGCCAACTCGATCAGATCAAGAAATTTACCAAGGTTGTCGCCGATACTGGTGATTTCGAATCAATCAAGGATTTCAAACCGCAAGATGCGACGACGAATCCAAGTCTGATTTATGCCGCGACGCAAAAGCCGCAATACTTGCATCTGTTAGAAGAGGTAATTGCCGATCGAAAAAAAACAGGACTCACGGGCGCGGCGCAGATTGAAGACATCATCGACCATCTGCTTGTAAAATTCGGGTGTGAAATTTTGAAGATCGTGCCCGGACGCGTCTCGACCGAAACCGATGCGCGCTACTCGTTTGACACCGAAGGCTCCATTTCCAAGGCGCGGCAATTGATCAAACTTTACGAAGAACGCGGGATCGGACGCGAGCGCGTGCTGATTAAGATTGCGTCCACGTGGGAGGGGATCAACGCGGCGGAAAAACTGCAAAAAGAAGGAATCAAGTGCAACCTAACGCTGATGTTTTCGCTGCCGCAGGCGGTGCGCTGCGCGGAGGCGAAGGTCCAGTTGATCTCGCCGTTTGTGGGGCGGATTTACGATTGGTACAAAGCGGCGAACAAACGCGATTACGCGGGCGCGGAAGATCCGGGTGTGATCTCGGTGAAGGAAATCTACACTTATTATAAAAAGTTTGGCTGTGAGACTGAAGTGATGGGCGCGAGCTTCCGCAACGTCGGCCAGATCCTTGAGCTAGTCGGTTGCGATGCGCTTACCATCAGTCCGGAATTGATGAAGGAACTTTCCGAATCCTGTGAACCGGTGGAGCCCAAACTCAAGCCTGAAAAAGCGAAGAAATCCGACGTGCCGCGGCTGGAGCTCGACGAAAAGAAATTCCGCTATCTCGTGAATGACGACGCGATGGCGACGGAGAAGACCGCGGAAGGCATCCGCAAGTTCGCGGCCGACGTGGTGAAGCTGGAAAAATTCGTCGCGGGCAAGATCGACAAGAAATAATCCGCAGATTACACAGATTGCCGCAGATTTAATTCATAGAAAAAATCTGTGAAAATCTGCGAAATCTGTGGATCAATCCGGTTTTAATGTCGTTTTAGTCGAGCCGGAGATTCCGCCGAACACCGGCAACGTGGGGCGGCTTTGTCTTGCGACGGGCTCCACTTTGCATTTGGTAAAGCCGCTGGGCTTTTCCATGGAAGATCGACAATTAAAGCGCGCCGGCCTGGATTATTGGGATGAAGTGGACGTGGGGACCTGGGATTCGTTTAAGGAATTGCAGAGTGCACAAACGTCGGGTGTCCGCTATTTTTTTCTAACGACAAAGGCCGGCCGTGCTTATTACGATGTTAAATTCCATCGCGGCGATTTCCTCGTTTTCGGCCGCGAAACGAAAGGGCTGCCGGAACCGCTGCTGGAAGCGAACATCGACAATTGCATCACTATCCCGATGGGGGGCACGCGCAGCCTAAATCTCGCCACGGCTGTCGCGATTGTGCTTTTTGAGGCAGTTCGGCAGCAACGACTCGACAAAAAATGGGGTTGAATAATTATGAAGCTCCAAATGTCAAAGAACCCAGGAGGCAAATAATCATGAAAATGTTTTTAGTTTTAACTTGCTGTCTTGCGCTCGCGTCCGTGACGCGTGGCGCGGACCCGCAAAACAGTCCATCGCCAAAGAAAAAGAACGCGCACGCGGAGCAAGCTTCGCAACACACGACGGGCGGTGGACCAGGGCACCCGGCGAGTGCTGGACCAGGACACGCGGTGGGCACTGGACG
>DMCG01000141.1 GCA_003445855.1 Spartobacteria bacterium
AATACCAGCAGCTCAACACGCTCGAAGGATTATCGCGATGCGCGAAAATTGGCATGAAGAAACGCCGCCGGCGTGAAGCCGAAAATCCGTAAAAAAAGTAACTTTACTTGATGCAATTTCTCCCGCATAATAGAGCGCAACATCGCACGAAAACTGCTGTCTTAACTATAGGAAAAAATATATGTCGAAAAGAATCTTGGCTGCTGGTCTGGGTGGTGCAGGTATTTGTTTATTGGTGCTGGCGTCCCTTCCTCCGGTTGGCGCGCAAGGGCAGAGTCAACCCAGCGGGCCGCCTCAATTTTTAACTCTTCCCATCTTGCTGCACGTTGCACAACCCGGGCTTGACCACGGTCACTTCGTTTTTGGAGGTGAAGCGGGAATTCCAGTGCCGTTAGCGCCAAACCTTGGGGCCGCGAATTATCTCGCACCTCAGTTTGGAACCCTGGCTTTAACAACGGGAACGGATCGCGACGTGTCAGACGGTGCTGATTCTTACGAGGGCGAGACCGGCGCGACGGGCACGAGCAGCATTCTCGTCGGTGCATCAAACCACATCTACCCGGGCAATTGTAGCGCCTCCGCGCCTCAGAACGGGATCGGCGACTGCGCGGTCATGGCTTACGCGCTGAGTAGCACCGGGACCTTGCTCAACAAAACTACTATCTCGCGAACATGGCATGGCACGACCTTCGGCATCACTTTCGACCCGGCTGTGGACTACGATAAGGCCGGCAACTTTTACTTTTCGTTCGGGGGCGCGCCACTGGGCGGCAGCTATCCGAACTCCATTGCCGTAAGCAAATCGCCGAACGGCACCAGTTGGTCGACGCCCGTGGCGGTGACCTTCAACAAGCGCAGCGCCTTTGACGACAAGTACTACATCGCGGTTGATCGCAGTAACAGCGCATTCGCCAACCGCATCTATGTCTCCTGGGATCGAAATCAGGGCAACAATCAAATCCTTTACATCTCCTACTCGTCCAACGGCGGGACGACGTGGAGCGCACCGATAAAAGTCAACGACGGCGCCACGAAGTTCGAGCGCGTCATCGGCGCTTACCCCGCGGTCGATCAAAATACCGGTGTGGTTTATGATTCGTGGCACGACTACGCCAAGAACATTATCTTCGTCGATAAGAGCACGAGCGGTGGGGTGTCGTGGGGCAACGATGTGGCGGCGGCCACGACTCACGCCGGTTTCGGTCAAGACATCGGCTGCGTGGGCGGACGCGCACAGGGGCCGGCCCACGCGCTTAAAGTGGGTCCAAGCGGAGCCCTCTACCTGGTCTATGCAGATCCGGTAACGAATCGCGGTTTCGACATTCTGCTCACCAAGTCAACCAACGGCGGCGCGACGTGGTCAACACCGCGCGTCCTCAACAACGACACTGGTGCAGCCGACCAATTCCACCCGACGCTAAGCGTCGAGTCGAACGGCGCAGGCGGTGACAAAGTAACGGTTAGCTTCTACGACCGACGCGACGACGCCAGCAATTGTTCGGCGAACGTGTATGCCACGCAAAGCATCGACAGCGGAGCAACGTGGTCGGCGAACGTGCGCATGACATCGGCTCAATCGGACTTCGACGGCAACCCGAATGGCCCCGGCGATTATTCGTCCTCCACTCCATTCAGCACCGCAGTCTGGCCGTTCTTTTCAGATCATCGGACAAGCAATCCGCAAACTTCAACCGGCGGCGGTTTCGACGTCTATACGGTCAACGTGCAGTAAGAACCCGCTGGTCGCGCTGACGAATTGCTAGCTCAGATTGAAATGCGCGCGCGAGGCAACCGCCTCGATGCTAACTTTGCGCCGCTTCAGCTTAGGCGAAACGCGGCGCGACGGATTGGCTGCCTCGCTAGGACTCGAACCTAGACAAAGAGATCCAGAATCTCTGGTGCTACCATTACACTACGAGGCAAAAACAGCGAAAGACCTAAAACCGCTTTTCGGCTCGCTGCAAGCCGCGGAAGGCGGATGCCGGAAATTATCGGCTTCCTGCTTGCGTAGTCAGCCAGATCTCCGTGCCTTCACGAGCTGCTTCCACTTCCAGGGCGCGGCCGCTATCCACCACCAAAAGCCGCGCGCGCGCCAGCATCTCGTCGATTTTGTGATCGTCGTGTTGGGGATCGTGATGGAACAAAAATAATTTCCGCACCCGCGCTTCGAGCGCAAGCGAAACTACACGGCTCAAAGCACCGTGTCCCCAGCCGACATGTTCCTGATACTTCTCATCCGTGTATTGGGAATCGAGAATCAGCACGTCGGCTTCTTTTAGAAATTCCACCAGCTTCGATCGTTCGACCGCCGCCTGGGCACGCGCTTTCTCCGGGCGTGTTCCATCGCGCGCCGCCAGTTTTAGCTTCAACGGCTCGAAAGGTTCGTTGTCTGGCAAAAAGGCAATGGAACCTTCCTTGGTGAAAAGCCGGTAGCCGACGCAGACGCCTGGATGATTCAAAAATTTTGTGCGTACCCGCACTTTGCCAATAGAAAATTCCATCTTTTTGAGTTCTTCGATCTTGATCGTGCCGGGCAGATCGCTCCAGCTAACCGGAAAAAATGGGACCTCCATTTGCGCGGCCAGAATGGTGGCCAGCCCAGCGCGCGCGCCCTCGTATCCCAGAACGCGGATCGAGTTTTTGGGTTTGTAAGCAGGAAGAAAAAACGGCAGCCCCTGGATATGGTCCCAGTGCGTGTGAGTGAGGAGCAACGTCATATTGATTGGCGCAGCCCCGAATTCGTTTTCCAAGGCAAGCCCCAACTCGCGAATGCCGGAGCCGGCGTCGAGCACGATAATTTCGCCATCGGTGCGAACCTCCACGCAGGTGGTATTTCCGCCATAACCAATTGTCGATGGGCCGGGAACGGGAATCGATCCGCGCACTCCCCAGAATTTTAAACGCGTCGATGGCGGAGGAAACTTGAGGGCACGCGAATGTTTGGCGGGCAGTTTTCGTCGCGGGCGCGCAGCGCGCTTGATTGCCGCCGCGATTTTTTCCCACTTCAACGGCTTTACGAAATAATCATCGACCCCTGCGTCCAAAACCGCGTTCCGATCGACATCGTAATGCCGTCCGGCGGTGATGATAACCTTGGCGGAACCAAGTTTTTCTCGAATTGCGCGGCACACTTGCAGGCCACTGAGTTTTGGGAGCAGTAGATCACAGACGATCACTTTAGGCCGATACTCGAAGGCAAGTTCAATCCCACGCGTGCCCTCATCTGCTTCGATTACATCCCAACCCTTGCGCGCGAACAGACGGGCCGTACTTTTACGGCTTTCGACGTCATCCTCGATTAGCAGAACGGTCGCCACAGCGCGGGATTTTCGCACGCGACTATCGCGAAACCAAGAGTTTTTTCCGAGCTCGATGGGGCCCAGTGGACGGTGTAAAACTCTCGCTCCGTGATTAGAGCAAGCTCGAGCCAAAGGCGCCCGGCCCTTTTTTCCAACGCAGTTCCGGATGCAGATTAATCTCTTCGGGACGCACGTCGAAACCGACTGAACGCAGCAAATAAGAAACGCCTTCGCGGCTTTCCATCGTTTCTTTCAGGCTGCGCGCGAACAGCTCGATGTATTCCTTGTAAGATTCGAGCGCGAGCTTGCCTTCGGCGAAATGTTCCGCCAGCGCATCGTCGTGATAATCGATTAGATCGATGAGCGCGCGCCGCAGATCGAGCCGCAATTTCGGATCGATCACGACCTTAAATGGCGTAGCGGTCGGGTCCGCCTTGGCGAGACTTTGCTTTCTCGCGCCGGTTTGCTCGGTTGCGACGATTTGGAAATCGCGATTTTCTGCCATGTCGATCTTGTCGATTGTCGATCTTATAACAGATCAGTCGAAACTTTTCGCGCTAAATTTTGATGGTAGGGACGCCGCAGCGCGATGTCCCTACCTAAAAGAAAATGGGAATGATCAAAATCGCGACGATGTTTACAACCTTGATCATCGGATTGATCGCCGGACCGGCGGTGTCCTTGTAAGGGTCGCCCACCGTGTCGCCGGTCACTGCGGCGGCGTGCGCGAAGGAACCTTTACCGCCAAGATTTCCTTCCTCGATAAATTTTTTCGCATTGTCCCAGGCGCCGCCGCCCGACGTCATGGCGATCGCGACAAATAATCCGGTCACGATCGTGCCGACGAGCAGGCCGCCGAGCACAACTGGCCCGAGCGGTTTGATGACCGCGACCGCGACGACAAAGACCAATGGCAACAGCGCCGGAATGATCATCTCGCGCAGCGCCGCTTTCGTCACGATATCGACGCAGGTGCCGTAATCGGGCGTGTCTTGCCCCGTCAAAATTCCGGGCTTCGCTTGAATTTGCCGCCGCACTTCGCGCACGACCGCGCCGGCCGCTTTGCCGACCGCGTCCATGCTAAACGCCGTGAAAATGAACGGGAGCAAACCGCCGATGAAAAGTCCGATGATCACTTTCGGTTCTGTGAGCGAGAAATGAAACTCGGCGTAAGCGACGTTGTGCGCTTTCAATTCTTCGACATACGAGCCGAACAAAACGAGCGCGGCCAACCCCGCCGATGCAATCGCGTAACCTTTGGTCACGGCTTTCATCGTGTTGCCGACGGCGTCGAGCTCGTCGGTAACAGCGCGAATTTCTTTCGGCAAGTTGCTCATCACCGCGATGCCGCCCGCGTTGTCCGTGATCGGGCCAAACGAATCCAGCGAGATAATGATCCCGGCCATCGA
>DMCG01000243.1:0-8523 GCA_003445855.1 Spartobacteria bacterium
GCGAACGCAATCATCGCCGCATTGTCCGTGCACAACCAGGGCTCTGCACTTTTGAATTCAAATCCTTCCTGCTCGCAGGCGTCGCGGAGTTGTCGTCGCAATTCCTCATTGCAACTCACGCCGCCGCTCATCGTGACAAGATCGACATCGCACTTTTGCGCCGCCGCGATTGTCTTGCCTACGAGTACATCGACAATTGCCTGTTGAAATGACGCGCAAAGATCTGCCAGGAAGTCTTCGCGCAGCTTCGGCAACAAATAGCGCACCGCCGTTTTCAATCCGCTGAAACTGAAATTTTCAGAGTCGAGCATGCTGCGCGGCAAGTCGAAACGCGCCGGATCGCCGCTGCGCGCATGTTTTTCAATCTCGGGGCCACCGGGATAACCGAGCCCGAGAAGCTTGGCGACTTTGTCGAACGCTTCGCCGGCGGCATCGTCCACCGTTCTGCCGATCAATTGATAGTCGCGAAGACCGCGCACCAGGATCGACATCGTATGTCCGCCGCTGGCGATGAGAGAAATGTTTCGTTTAATTTCCGACGTGGCACGGTCTTCCAGACCGTGTTTGTGATCAGACACGGGCAAGATGCCCGTGCCACGAAAAAACGGCGAGAGCAGGTGACCTTCAAGATGGTTGATTGCGAGGTAAGGCTTGCCAAAGCCAATGGCCAGGCCTTTAGCGATTGATGCGCCGATCATCAAAGAACTTGCGAGGCCGGGTCCGCTCGTGGCCGCGAATGCATCCACATCCAACATGTCGATCTTAGCCCGACCTTTCGCGCGTTCGAGAAGTCGCGGTGCATGCACGAGGTGATTGCGCGACGCAACTTCAGGAACAACGCCGCCGAATTTTTCATGCTCGGCGATTTGCGAAGCGACTTCGCTCGCCAGCAATTCGCTTCCGCGCAGGATCGCGACCGCGGTTTCGTCGCAGGATGTTTCGAGCGCGAGGATTGTCTTCATGTTGTAGGGGCCGCTGTCCTCAGCGGCGAAACGTCTGCCGCCGAGACGGCGGCAGCTACAACTATTTTTTGACCGCGTCGCCCTTGGGTCCGTTTTGCTGCGCGTAAATCATCACGCCTTTGAGTGCGTCGATCGCCCGAAGCATCTGCGGATCTCGCGTCTTGATGATCTCCTTTTCCTCCTCCGGCTTTATGTTTTCAGCGCTACGCAACGCGGAAAGAGCGCGTTCCTGCTCTGCACTCATGGGAACGCGAATGTTTGGCGTCACGCCATTCCCGTGAATCACTTGTTTGCTCGGCGTGTAATATTTCGCCGTGGTGAAGCGCAAAGCCGAACCGTCGGGCAACTGCATGACGTTCTGCACGGAGCCTTTTCCAAAAGTGGTTTCGCCGACGAGGATGGCGCGATGCAAATCTTTGAGCGCACCGGACACGATCTCCGCACCACTGGCGCTGCCTTCATTGGCCAGAACGGCCATCGGAAAATTCGGACGCTCTTTTGCTGCCCCGGAAGTCGAGTACTCACGTTGCTGCGAGGCGACACGACCCTGCGTTGAAACCACTTTGGTGTTGGGCGGCAGAAATTGGGCGCAAACGTCCACCGCGCTGTTCAAAAGCCCTCCGGGATTATTGCGAAGATCGAGAACGAGCGCCTGCATTCCCTGCTTTTGCAATTCATCGAGCGCTTTCGACAATTCATCCGCGGTCGGCTCGTTGAATTGAATTAATCGGACATAGCCAATCTTATATGGACCGGTCAGCTCGGTGTCGAGCAGCCTGGCTCCCTTGACGCTTTGCACTTTTATCTCCACGCGCTCGAGCGTGTATTCCCTGATCTCCTTCGTCGAAGGCCGCAGCAGCGTGAGAGTTACTTTTTGGCCCGGCGGTCCGCGCAAGATATTGACGGCATCCTGCAGCTCCATTCTTTCCGTGGAAGCGCCGTTTACTTTCAAAATCTGATCGCCGGAAAGAATGCCGGCCTTCGCCGCCGGCGTGTCCTCCATCGCCGTGACGACCGTCGGCAAACCAGTTTTCATCGAAACCTCGATCCCGAGGCCGTTGAAACGGCTGCGCGTGTCGTCTTGCATGTCGCGAAAGTCATCCGGATCCATGAACTGGCTGTGAGGATCGAGCGACGCGAGCATCCCTTTCATCGCGGCCGTGATGAGATCGTGATAACTCGTCTTGTTCCCATCTACGTAATCCTGCCGGATCAATTGAACGGCTTTTGCGAAAATGGAGATTTGCGAGTAACCGTTGTCGTCCCCGTCAGTCGCCGCGCGCGCCTTGTGGAAGCACACGCCGAGTAAAATGTTAAAGAACAAAAGGCAAACTAACGTGCCGAGAAGAAGGCGTCGTCTCATGTTATGAAAGACTATCGCCAAATCATCGCGCATCCGGAAATTTTTGGCAACGTGCAAAGCGTCGACTAACTTTGCGCTGCACGAACGAAACGATTCCCTAAAGTGAAAGTTTTCGCCCGCGTCCTTTCGATTATTGCGCTATCACTCCCGTGTTTGTGCAACTTCGCGGCGCAAACCCCCGATGCTGAATACGAGGCGGTGGCCGAGGAATATATCAAAGGTTATTTCGCCGCTCGTCCGCTTCAGGGCACCGCCCTCGGTCTGCACGAATATGACGGCAAAATCACCGATTACAGCCGGCTCGCGCTCGATGCCGAGCTTTCCCGGTTGCGGCGGTTCGACGATCGGTTGAAAAAGTTCGACCCGGATAAATTGAGTCAGCGCCAGTCGATCGATCTGCGCATCCTGCAGACCGCGATCAAAAAGGAACTCTTTCAAATGCAGGAGATGTCGATCTTCGAACGCAATCCCATGGTTTACGCGCGCGCGGCCGATGTAAACGTTTACGTAAAACGAAATTTCGCGCCGTTGGAGGATCGCGTTCGCAGCATTGTCGCAATCGAATCCCAGGTTCCGAACATCGTCATCGCGGCAAAAACGAACTTGAGTGACGTGCTTCCCAAACCCTATGTCGAACTTGCCATCCAAATCGCGAAAGGTTCTTCCGATTTCCTCAAGAAAAACCTGGTCGCAGCGATCGCCGAGCTGAAGGACGAGCGAATTCGCGCCGAATTTCAGGAGTCCAATCGCAAAGCCGCGGCCGCGCTCACCGATTATGCGGCGTGGCTGGAACGCGACAAACTTCCGAAAGCGTCGCCTGATTTCGCCCTAGGCACCGAAAAATTTCAGCGCCTGCTCGCCGACACTGAACTTGTCGATCTTGCGCCTGAAAAAATTCTCGAGATCGGGATGGTGCAGCTAAAGGCGGAGCAAAACGCATTTGCCGAAGCGGCAAAAAAAATCGATCCCGATAAATCGCCTGTCGAAGTCTTCAAACAAATCCAGAGCGAGCACCCGACTCCTGAAAATTTGCTCACCGATATCGGAAAAAATCTCGAGCAAATCCGAAAATACGTCACGAGTCATCATCTCGTGACGATCCCTTCGGAAGTGCGGGCGCGCGTGAAAGAGACGCCGCAATATCGCCGCGCCACGTCGTTTGCCTCGATGGATACGCCAGGCCCCTTCGAAAAAAGAGCGACCGAAGCCTATTACTACGTCACGCCGACCGAAAGCGAGTGGCCGGAGAAACAGAAAGAGGAATGGCTGACCGCTTTTAACTATTACACCGCGGACATCGTTTCCATCCACGAAGCCTATCCCGGGCATTACGTCCAGTTTTTGCGCTTGAACGCGTCGCCCGCGACCAAAGTGGAAAAAATCTTTGGCAGCTACGCATTCGTCGAAGGCTGGGCGCATTACTGCGAGCAAATGACGATCGACCAGGGTTACGGCAGCACGCCGACTCCGAGTCCAACGCCAAAGCCAAGTGCAAGTCCGAGTCCGAGCGCGACCGCAACGCCGAAACCCAAGCCGAGCCCGAATACAAGTCCGACCCCAAGTGTCGATAATATCAAACGCGCTGCGAAATATCGCATGGCGCAGGCCGACGAAGCAATGCTGCGCTTATGCCGCTTGTGCGTGTCGATCAAAATGCACACGCAGAACATGACTGTCGATGAAGGGACAAAATTCTTTCAGGACAATTGTTATTATGAGGAAAAACCAGCGCGGACCGAGGCGATGCGCGGCACTTTCGATCCCGGCTATCTCAATTACACGCTCGGCAAATTACAAATCCTGAAACTGCGTGATGATTATAAAACGCAGGAGGGCGAAAACTTTTCGCTCCAAAAGTTCCATAATGAATTACTCAATCATGGCATGCCGCCCATTCGCCTCCTGCGCGAGATCATGCTCAAAGACAAATCGAAATGGGACCAAGTGCTGTAATCTTTCTTACTCTTACTCTTACTCGCGCTCTTGCTCCTGCTCGTAATCGATTGTCGATCTTACACGTGCGTCATCCCGAGGTCGCCGCGGCGACCGAGGGACCTCACACAGGTTCGAAAGTTCACGCACTCTATCGAGCGTAATCTTCACAATTTTGCGGGGTCCCTCACTCCGTTCGGGATGACCACGCGAGCGATTGTCGATCTAATCCTCCGCGTCCGGATCGGGAATTAAGTTTTTCAGCAGCGGCTGTGGATTGCTCGGAAGTTCCTCTACATCGCGCAGCTTCTTTGTGATCGCGCGCGAACGCACCGCCACGTTGTCCACGTGGCGCGAGGCTTGATCGAGCTTGTCTTTCACGGCTGACAACGCTTCGCCAAATTTTCCGAACTCGGTTTTCACCGTGGAAAGCAAGTTCCAAACTTCGCTCGAACGTTTTTGAATTGCCAGCGTGCGAAAACCCATCTGCAAACTATTGAGCAAGGCGGCCAGCGTGGTTGGTCCGGCAAAGACGACGCGGCAATCGCGCTGCACTTGTTCCGCCAAACCGATGCGACGGATCGCCTCGGCATACAGCCCTTCCGTAGGCAAAAACATCAGGGCAAAATCGGTCGTGCGCGGCGGGTTGATGTACTTCTGGCAAATATCTTTGGCGCTGCGCTTCAACTGGGTTTCGAGACTTTTCATCGCGTCCTCGATTGCCGTGACATCGCCCTGATCTTGCGCCGCAAGCAAACGTTGGTAATCCTCAGTCGGAAATTTGGCGTCGATCGGCAGCCAGACCGGCGCGCCATTTTCATCGCCCGGCAATTTGATGGCGAACTCGACGTGCTCGCCGCTCTCCTCGCGCGTCTTCACATTGCGCGCGAACTGGTCGGGCGTGAGCACTTGCTCGAGCAACGCGCCCAGTTGCACTTCGCCCCAGCCACCGCGCATTTTCACGTTGCTAAGAACTTTTTGCAGTCCACCGACATCGCTCGCCAATTGTTGCATCGCGCCCAACCCTTGATGCACTTGCTCCAGCCGATCGCTCACCAGTTTGAAAGATTCGCCCAGGCGCTTCTCCAGCGTTCCTTGCAATTTTTCGTCGACCGTCGCTCGCATCTTGTCGATCTGCTTCGCATTGTCTTCCTGGAGTTCCTTCAAGCGAAGATCGACAATCGAACGCACGCTTTCGAGCGACGTTCCCAGTTCTTCGCGCTGCGTCTTCGCCGCGCCGGCGCTTTCTTCACGGCCGCGCGACATCTCTTCGCGCAACATCCGCTCGCCGCGCTCCTGTGCACGCTCAAACAGCTCAATTTTGCTCAGCAACTTTTCATCGGCGCCACCACCGCGTCGTGTGAAAAAAAGAATGACCGCGACAAGTCCGCCGCCCCCGATCACGCCGAAGACGAGATAAAGCAGCGGACTCACAATTCGTGATTAAACGATGCGGCGCGGATTTCAAGAGCGTGCAAGAAAATCGACATCCCCCGCGTTGTCATCCTGAGCGAAGCGAATGGAGCCGGTGGGAGCCGAGCGACATGGACGGGAAGCCCGAACGGGCGAGTGAGCGGGAGCGAACGAGTCAAGGATCTCTCACAAACTCGAGAATTACGCTACCTGATCAGTAAGAGATTTCTCGACTTCGCTCGAAATGACAAGAACCGCTGTAGCGGCGCTCTATGAGCGTCGCACTACGAGATTCGGCGGTCATAGACCGCCGCTACAGTTAAAACCTCAACTTCACTCCCGCGTACGCCGCGCGGCCAAGTGCCAGAAAACCGAAAACTTCCGCGTAATGCTCGTTCGTAAGATTGTCGATCCGGCCGAAGATCGACATGTGCGAGTTGATTTCGTATCCGGCGGTGAATTTCAGGAATGCGCAAACTGCAACGCACGCTTTTCGCCTGTGCGCGCATAACGCTGCCATGCGCTTCCTTCCCAACTGCCTCGCAGCCGATAACCGTGCAGAATCTCCGCGATGATCTCAACCGTATCCGCGATGGTCGTGCCTGACCGGTTGAAGAATTTGTTTCCATCGGCGAAGGCCATTTGCTTTCGTTTAACGGCGGTGAGCTCGAACCAGCCAGGCAGCGCTTCGAGTACCCGAATCTCGCGCATGCTTCTACTCAAGTTATAACCACAGGGCGCAACGATCAGATAGTCTGGATCTGCCTCCCGAACGCGCCCCCACGATATTGCGCGCGAGTGTTCCCCTTTTCCGCCTAACAACAACTTTCCATTTGCAGCCTCGACCAATTCGGGTCCCCAATTGCCCGTTGGAAAAATTGGATCGGTCCATTCCAGAATGACGACTGTCGGCGCTGATTGTTTCCGCACGGCTTGGTAGGTCTTGTCGATCCGTTGCTGGATGTCCGCTACAAGAGCATGGGCGGCCGATGTGCGGTTGATTGCTTTCCCCACGGCAAGTATCCCATCATAGATGCCGAGGATAGTTCCGGCGCTAAGTGCCAACACTTGTTCAGCCAGACTTTCACAACCAGTTCTTGCCACATCTGCCGGCGTGACTGCGCACACTTCGCAATGCTCCTGAGTGATAAGAAGGTCAGGCTCAAGTTGCCGGATTAGTTCGCAATCGATGTGATAAAGTGGCTCGTTTTCCTTGAGCCGGCGTCTTACTTCGGCGTCGATTTCCTTGCTCGACATTTCAATGTCAAAGGCCGGGCGAGTGCAGACGGGCAGTTTCCGCACCCAGTCGGGATTATCGCATTCGTGCGATCTGCCTACCAAAGCGTGACCAGCGCCTAATCCGCAAACGATTTCGGTGCCGCTGGCGAGCAATGAAATGATTCGCATAAAGCAACTTTCTTATACAAGCAGCGGCTCTTCTCGTTCCTGTAACGAAATGAAAAAACTTTCCAGCGCGGCAAATCCTCCGAACAGTACGGCCACGTAAATGAAGTCGCCGGCGATACTGTTGCGGAAAAACGGGATCGCCGCGATGTAGCAGGTGATTAGGCCATTCCAAGTCTTCGGGTAGAGCGCGCCGGATGCCCATACGGCAAAATTTGTGACCAAGTAAAGATCACGGCACTGGCGAATGTCGCTGACGCGATTTTCAGGATAGACCTCTGGTCCCGAATGAGTCGTCCAATTGCAACGGTCATCAGCATGCAAAGATAGACTACTGGCTGAGATTTCAGCAACGCAGTGCCGTAAACCGCAAAGCCGAGCACTAAATCGCTGAAGAACATCGCCGCAATCGGCAGCAAAAAGGCGACCTTTCGATCGCGCAGATACACTCCGCCAAACAGAGCCATGGCTGCGATCGGCGTCACGTTAGGCGGGTGCGGCAGTAAGCGAGACAAAGCGGCCAGCGCGATAATTGCGCTGAGTGTTATCGATCGTTTATTCATAATCTAACTTCTCCTCTCATATTGGCGGTATTAGCTCCGCCGTGCATTTCTCCGACGGTCGAGATTCTTTCGGCAAGAGGTCTGCATAAAACCTCCCGTCGCGAACCACAACCTCACCCACTCTGAGATCAACAGGCCTCGAAAAAATCGGCCCATCCCACACGAACGAATGAAATTCTCCATTTTCTCCACATGGATCGATTCCTGAAGGGAGCGCGCTCAAGAACTCTTCGTCGTATAGTCTGCCCACAAAGCCCGAGCCTACGTTTGACTCCACGCACGAGAGGTAAGCCTTGTAGCCAAGTCGGATCATCTCGCGCGCTAGTTTGCTCGTGTCGCGCTTCCAAATGGGGAAGACACCGCGCATACCGGCTTTCGCGAGGTTCGCTTCGCGCCAGGCGCGCAGGTCTGCAAGGAACAAATCGCCAAACGCGACAGTCTGCACGCCTCTAGCTTTGTAGCTAGCCATCACGCGACTCATAATAGCTTCGTAAACATCATTCGTGCATCCGCCTGAATCTCCAGATGGAAGGTAAACTTTCTCAAGCGGAATTCCGATCGCCTCCGCCTGCTCGTCCAGGAGCGTCTCGCGCACGCCATGATGGCTAATCCGCTGGTACTCCTCAGACACAGTCGTCATGAGACCGATGACATTGTACTCCCTGGCTTGGAGGAGTACGTGCAAAGCCATTGCGCTGTCTTTACCGCCGCTCCAGGACATCACCACTGGTATCTGCATTATTTGCTAGGGTTTATCCGACTAAAACTTGACCTTCAATCCGCCGTACGCTGCGCGGCCGAGATTCGGGAATCCGAACACTTCTGCATAATGCTCGTTGGTCAGATTGTCGATCCGGCCGAAGATCGACATGTGTGAATTAATTTC
>DMCG01000243.1:8874-9914 GCA_003445855.1 Spartobacteria bacterium
AACTTCGCCGCGATCGTCGTGCGCAATTTCTTCCACCATAAATACGACGCTGAAAGATAAACCTCATTGCGCGGCCGTCGTGGCAAGCGCGCGCCTTGCGGCTGACTGATGTCGCTCGCCGAAGTTTTTTCGGCGTCGAGATAAGTGTAGCTCGCCGTGAAAACAAGATCGACAATCGGTTGCGCGCGCAATTCCGTTTCAATTCCCTGCGTTCTAGCCGCGCCGAGATTGAGCGTCTCGAACAGACCGTTGAACCCGATCAAGTTCGACAAATCGTTGTGAAAATAAGTCGCGCCGATCGTCACGCGATTTTCCCACAGCCGCTGCTCGATGCCAGCGTCCCAACCGAGATCTTTTTCCGGCCGCAATCCGAAATTCATCCCGAAAATTTTGTCCTGACTGCTCGGCGGACTGAATCCGGTTGCGACACTTGAATGCAGCGTCGTGTCCGTCTTGTCGATCTTGTAACTGCCGGCGAAACGATATGTCCAGACATCGCCGAATTGATTGAAATGATCGAAGCGGCCACCGGCGACGAAGATTAAGTTTTTGACCGGTGTCAAAGTCGCTTGCAGAAATCCCGCCGTTTCCTGTGTGTGATCGCTCACAAACGTCGGTTGCGGCCCAAAGATCTGCAGAACAAATGGTCGTTCCTGCCCGGCGTTTACGCGACTGTAGAAAAAGCCTGACGTGAGCGTGAGCCACGAGGTCGGGCGCAAATCGTTTTGATAATCGATCGTTGTCCGCTCGAAAAGCGCGCGCGTCGGTCCGACGAAACCGTCCTGGTTAGGATCGTTCAGTTGGCGCTCGTGATCGTAGCTGAAAATGATTTTGTGCTCCCACCAATCGGTCGCCTTCCAATCAACGTGCGGTCCGATCAACCAGCGCTCGGTCAGAAAATTGTCAATCGGCTTGGGATTAAAAATTGTGTTCGGATTTCCGGTGTCGCTGAGCGAGTAGGTGAATAAGCTGCCGATTCGCAATTGATCATTCGGCGACCAACCGACGTCGGCGATCGCGGCCGTATTTCGATATTGATT
>DMCG01000243.1:10130-10408 GCA_003445855.1 Spartobacteria bacterium
TCCCGGCGTTCCTTCGCCCTGCTTCGTAAAGATTTGAATCACGCCGGCCAGCGCGCGCGGGCCATACAACGTGCTTTGCGGACCGCGCACGATCTCGATCCTGTCGATGTTATCGGTCGTCAGGTCGGCGAAGTTAAAAAGCCCGGCCAGCCCTTGATTGATCGGGATTCCGTCGAGCAACACTTGGGTGTGCTCGCTGCGTAATCCGCGCGTGAACACGGAAGTCAATTGGCCCGCTGTGCCGGTTTGCACCACAGACAGTCCCGGAACTTCGCGCA
>DMCG01000244.1:0-4456 GCA_003445855.1 Spartobacteria bacterium
CCGCATCGTCTACGCCAGCCTCATCGCCGCCGCAATGTTGATCGTCGCCTTAGTGATCCTACTAATTCGCATCCTCGCGTGAAGCTCGTGCAACTCGACGGCTTAAACCCGTCAAGTTTGTATGAGCGACAATCTCAGATGAGCGCTAGCAAACGAAATCGTGGTGCTCTCGCTCGGCGCCCGCTTCTACTTTTTTGTCGGCGCGCCGCGGTCATCATTCATCGAGGTGAACAAAAGGTGTGCCGGTGTCCTTCTCCCCCTTCTTCATCGCCGCGCGCGAATCGGACGCAATCTCCTCGTAGCATCGCTTGATCTTTGCCAGATGCTTGTCATCGAGTTCCTCCAGATCGAGCAGCGCGGTGTGCGCTCCTTTCGTAACGCGGATCAACTCATCGAGTTTAATCTGCACGGCTTCGCTGTCGCGATTCTGTGAATTTTGAATGAGGAAGACCATGAGGAAGGTCACGATGGTAGTACTCGTGTTGATCACCAATTGCCAGGTGTCGCTGAACCCAAAAATCGGTCCAGTAACTGCCCATAGGATGATCGTGCCGAGCGCCAGGGTAAAAGCGACCGGCCGGCCCGTTGCGTGCGCAGATGCTTTGGCGAAGATGTTGAACCAGGAGTTTCTTTTCATGTTCGAAAATCCTTAACAGGAAACGGCTCTCTTATCCATCCCGTAGCAGCGTCCGAACTCATGGTCAGGCTGGAGGCAAATATGATGGCGGCGGCGGCGGGGTGGAGCCATCCGGTCGTCGAATTTAGGCCGGGCACGCACGAGTGAGCGCATCGTAAGCGGCTTACGATGCATGCGCCCGAAAGGACGAAGTGTTGACTCCGAAGAGGCGAAATTTTTCGCGGCGAAAAGAGAACGCCGACGCGCTCGCCGACCTCGCCGTCGACAACTTCATCGAGATGCGCGACAAGACGGCGTCGAGAAAATTTCGGACGAAAAAGAAGCTCGATCACCTGCTCGAGGGGTTGCTTCCCGGGATTTATTTGCCGCTCTACACCATGGTCACGTTCACCCGCATCCCCTATGCCGAAGCCGCCCGACGCGCGCGACGACAGGACCGCATCGTCTAACGCCAGCCTCATCGCGATCATGTTGGTCGTCGTGCTTTTTGACGTTTCGTTTCATTGCCCGTTGAGGCGCGCGGCGACCAAATCTTCGTTTTTCGAACGCGTTCAAAACGGAATCTCGTCGTTATCCACTTATTCGGGCGTTTCTTTTGCCGAGCACGACGAGATGCCCGGCCACCCTTAGGGTGTTATGCAATACCCACACCGAAAACGCGGTCTTAGTACGATAGTATTCGTTCAGGCGAAGACCTTGACCCGTTTGCGGCCTTTCGGCTTGACGGGTTCCGCCTGGTCCTCGGCGATGCCCGAAAGTACAACTGGGCCGTGATCGGGAAATTCAGCGATCAGCGACAGACTGCCGCCTAACGCCTCGACATAGCTCCGCAATGTCGAAAGCAGAAGATCGGTGCGCTGTTCGAGACGCGAAACGCTGTCCTGGGTGATGCCTAATGCTTTGGCGACTTCAACCTGCGTGCGCTCGCGAGCGCGACGCAGCTCCCGCCGCGTCATTTCCTCGGCAATCAGTTGCGCAGCGCGGTTTTGAATCTTTTTGCGCCGGGCGGGGCTTAAGTGTCTGATAATATCGTCCACGTTCCTAGGCATGGTTTATTTCCTTTCTTTCTTTTTCAGTCGGGCCAGATGAGCGTCGTAACGATCATCAGCCTTCTCTATCAACTCACGGTAGAACCTCTTTTCGCTGACGCCTGATTTATCTCCTGCCACCAGCAGGACAGCCTTACGCTTCGGATCGAACGCAAACGCTACGCGCCAGATGCCATCGGCAGCTTTAAAACGCAGTTCCTTCATGTTGGCGTGGCGAGAACCATTCATCGTATCAGCGTGCGGCCGCTTTAATTGCGGCCCGAATTGTTGAAGAAGGCGAGTCATTGCCAGAAGTTCGTCCTGCACCTCCTCGGGCAAAGCGTCGTATTCCGGCTCGAATTCATCACCGATTTCAACAATCCATTTCACCGCTGAGTATGTTCTATAATCCATATGTAGTCAACTCCATATTTTGTTACACACGAATTTCTTTATTGAGAACAAAGAATTTGCGGCATGCTGGAAGAAAAAGCTGCTCACCCTTCAGAACCCGCGCTCTAATTTCAAACGCAAACGGCGGAATCGCATTGTCTTCGCGCCTCTGGCTCATTAGCCTTCGTCGAAATCGTCATCTTCAAGCATTCGTCCGCCGCGGCGGATGGAAACCAAAACATAAACATCAAAAACATCACTATGACCGACACCTACGTCCCACTGATCAGCTCCGGCACTGCCGGCCCACTCGGCGTTCTGCACCTCCCGCGCCTCTGGCAGAAAGTCTCTCTTGAAGCGGCGGGTAAACTCGCCTCTGGTTATCCCGGCATCGGCAAAGGCTTCGATGCGATGACCTGTGCCGCGCTCGGGCTCGATGAACAGGCGGTAAAAGATTACATCAAGCAGAGCAAGCCGACCTATCCCGAATTCGAAGTGTGGGTAAAGCAAAACGCCAGGTCGCTTACCCCGGAGGCCGTCGAGAAGCATAACGCCGCGGTGCGCGGTTATAACCACGATGACGCCACGCACCAGGGGGTTCTGAGCGCGAGCGGCATTGCCGACGACGCTTCCGCTCCAAAAGACGCGGTGAACCTGAACAATCTTGACGACTGGTATGAATTCCACCAGGCGGTCTTGAAATAGGGGATTGAACGATCTGGTGAAGCTGCTTT
The DNA here is from genome assembly GCA_003445855.1 of Spartobacteria bacterium. Classification (GTDB taxonomy): domain Bacteria; phylum Verrucomicrobiota; class Verrucomicrobiia; order Chthoniobacterales; family UBA10450; genus UBA10450. Next base: position 2,793 of record DMCG01000244.1, read on the forward strand.
GCGACGTTGAAACGTTAAAGCGTTGAATCGCTGAATCGGATCACGCGGCTGAGCACGACGAGATGCTGTTATTGAAGATCTGAAAACATGTGAGAAAAGTTGGTCGCGGCGAGTCGCCGAGACCAGCACGCGAGGCGCGTGCGCTCCCCAGATTGACGCGGACACGCGCGGCGTAGAGTTTCTGACATGCCGCCGCTGACTCAAACGACCGCAATACCTGCCTTTCGTAAAACGGGCGAAACTTTCACATCCGGCGCAAAGACTCTCCCGCAGCGGTACCTCGTTTCACCGGAGATTTTTGCAAAGGAACAGGCGGTCATTTTTTCCACGCAATGGGTGTGCGTCGGGCATCTGAGTCAGATTGCCAAAGCCGGCGATTACTTTACCTCGGAAGTGGCCGGTGAAAGTCTGATTATTGTGCGCGATCAAAAGGCGACAATACGCGGATTCTATAACGTCTGCCGCCACCGCGGGACGCGGTTGTGCGAAGACAAAGGCGGACAGTTCCGCGCCATTCAATGTCCGTATCACGCCTGGACGTATGGCCTCGACGGAAGACTGCTCGGCGCGCCGCACATGGACAAAGTGCAAGGTTTCGATAAGGCCGAGCATTCGTTGCACGCGATAGAGTTGGCGTTATGGGAAGGGTTCATCTTCGTCAATCTGGCGAATGAGCCCACTCCGCTGGAGGAAGTGTTTGCGCCTCTGACCGGAAAATTCACCCACTGGAATCTGCCGAAGCTGCGTTCGGCCAAACGGATCGAGTATGACGTCCGAGCCAATTGGAAGTTGATCTTCGAAAATTATTCGGAGTGCTATCACTGTCCGGGAGTGCATCCCGCGCTTTCGAAACTGACGCCCTACGATTCAGCGGAGAACGATCTGTGCGAAGGACCTTTCCTCGGCGGGTTTATGCCGATCACTAAAGGCCACAGTTTGACGATGACCGGCAATGCCTGCGCGCTGCCCGTGGGCGACATCAAAGGCGAGGATCACGCCCGCGTTTTCTATTATTCCATTTTCCCCAACATGCTGCTGAGCATGCATCCGGATTACGTCATGGTGCATCAAGTCTGGCCGAAGTCGCCAGAACGCACGCTCATCCTGTGCGATTGGTTATTCCATCCCGAGGCCTTCGATCGTCCCGACTTTCATCCGAACGACGCGATTGAATTTTGGGATATGACCAACCGGCAGGACTGGCACGTGTGCGAGTTGAGCCAGCAAGGCATCGCCTCCCGCGCGTATCGACCTGGTCCCTATTCGCCCCGGGAAAGTATCCCAGCGGCATGGGATCGCGAATATCTGCGCTACGTCGGCTGACGGATCACTGAGGAAAGCCAGGAGTCCAGGATAAGGGATTGAATTAGGAAAGCAGGAACGTAGGAAAAGAGAGGCAACGGTTTGGTTTCATTGGGGAAAGAGAGCGACTGAATCTGGAGGCCACGAATCCAGAAATAAAACCGCTGATCTCCGTTAAGGCCAGTGCAGCCTTCCTGATTTCCTGCTTTCCTGATTCGTATCCTTTTAATCTGTGTATCTTGCGACATGCCGCCTCTGACTTACGCGAACTATCTCGACCTGGAGAAGCTTTTGACGCTCCAGAACCCGCGCTCGACCCCGGCCGAGCACGACGAGATGCTGTTCATCATCATCCATCAGAC
>DMCG01000244.1:4757-5041 GCA_003445855.1 Spartobacteria bacterium
GATTTCTCCGCCGGCGATCTCTTCGGCGCGATCCATTCGTTCAAGCGCGCGCGGACAATCATGAAAACGCTTGTGGCGCAGATCGACATCCTCGAGACGATGACGCCGACGTCGTTCTCGAGTTTCCGTGATCGGCTCGAGACCGCATCGGGATTTCAGTCGGTGCAGTTTCGAGAAATTGAGTTCGTGCTCGGATACAAGAGAAAATCGACGCTCGCGTACGTGAAGCCGGATTTCCCGGGCTATGAACGGCTTCAGCAGCGGCTCGGCGAGCGGACGGTCAT
>DMCG01000215.1 GCA_003445855.1 Spartobacteria bacterium
ATGATGTGGTTTTGGAATCCGAACAGCGCCGAAATGGTCCCAAAGGTCAGGCCGGGCGCCATCAGCAAGGTGGTGTAAGCAGCTTCGCGTCGGTTCATGTAATGCAGTCGCGCCAGCGGCCAGACACCGATCGTTTTCGTCAGCATTTTTAGCAGGAGAAAACCTCCAACGATTGCGAATGCCGGCCAAAGCGCGGGCAGCGACACAAAGAGACCGGCTTTGATGAAATAGAACGGTGTGAATATCGCGAAGGCGATGCTGCGCATTCGATGAACCAGCGTTTTGTCGCGAAGAAAAACGCCCGCCACGACCAGGCCGACCAGGTAGGCTGGCAAGACCGCTTCGCTCTTGGCGGTCGTCGCCAAACCACCAAGAAAAAACAAAACGAAAAAGATGAATTTCACTTCCGGTTCGCTCACCCGCGTCGCGCCAAGCCGGACGATGATCGACTTTGTCCACCTCGGCATAAACCAGAGCACGACACACATGACGGCCATGAACACGAGCAGCCAGATGTCGTAGTTCGCGAAAAGGGCGCCGAGCGCGAGAACGGTCCCGAAGTCAGTGATGAAGCAGGCCGCCAAAATCATTTTGCCCATCGCGGTGTCGCTGAATCCGCCTTCGATCATCACCGCGTAAACCACCGCCACCGACGTCGTGGAAAGCGCGATGCCCGCGATCTGCGCTTGATGAAGCTCCCAGCCCAGAATGAATTGCGCGAAGAGCCAAACCACCGCAAACGGAGCGGCGAATGAGATCACGCCGATAAGCGCGCTGGCGCGCAGATTAGTTTTCAGCGACCGCGGATCGATTTCCGCGCCGGCGAGAAACGTCAATACGCCGCTTCCGAGCAATGCGAGAAAGTTGATCCACTCGTTGCTCGCCTGCAGATGCAGAAAATTTCCCGCGAGAACGCCTACGAGAATCTCGATCAGTGCGACCGATATTCCCGCCCAGATCGAGACCAGGCTCGCGACAAGCGCCAATCCCATCCAAACCGCCGCGACAAACCAAATGTTTTGAAAGACTCCGTTCGAACCGAAACTGATCCAAATAGAATTGAGCATAATAAAACTCCTGTCCGCGCATTGCTGCGCTTACAGGAGTCATTAGCTCTGAAACCGGTCAGGCGGTTTTCCCACTTTTGGGAAAGGCAAACTCCATTGCCCTGCTCGGAACGTATCGACATCCTTCCTGCGAATCAACGAAAAGATTCAATGTCGCAACAAAGTTATGTGGACAGCGGCTCGGTCCCACAGGGTTATAAGATCGACAATCACAAGATCGACAACAAAGATTGCAACTGTTGGATACGACGCATCTGACACTCCTCCCGCATAAACCGAGGGATCTGCTCGCTTTGCTAAACGGAGCGGCTGAATACCAACAGTCTTCCGGCATGCCTGTTGCCGAAGGCATCCGGGAGTTCTTGCTCGCAGCCTCGCCCGACTTTCTCGCGCAGCTGCAAACTGCGACTGCGCCCGATCCGTGGAACTTCGGTTTCGCCATCTTGCACAAGATCGACAATGTCGTGATCGGAATGTGTGGTTTCGCCGGCCCGCCGGATTCTGACCGCGTGGTGGAGATCGCTTACAGCATCGCGCCCGCTTACCAGGGCAAAGGTTACGCGACCGAAGCAGCAATGGCGCTCGTGAATTTTGCGTTTGGGAGCGGCCGTGCGACAACAGTTTGCGCGCACACGCTTCCGCAAGTGAATGCTTCGACTTGCGTCCTCGAAAAATGCGGCTTCATGAAAACCGGCGAGATTACCGATTCCGAAAATAACTTGGTCTGGCGCTGGAGCACGAGCGCTCACCAAAATTGAAGGCACCATAGCTGTTGTAGGGCTGGCGCTCCGCCTGCCAGACTTGTCGATGATGGGCCACCCGCCGCGAATTCCTGTTTGGTTACGCTGGGAACAAGCGACCATTTATTTCGTAACAATCTGTGTAGCAGATCGCAAAGCCGTGTTGGCAAACGAGAAGGTAATTGATGCGCTAAAAAAACTGCCGCGGCCAAACTTGGAAATTGGAGGCTGCTCGCGGCGATTCTGATGCCTGATCATCTTCACGCGATCGTCGCACCCAAAAATCGTGAAGCTAAAGTCGGCAATTTTTCCGGAGCGCTCAAACGATGGATGCGAAAGGAACTCGATGCGTCGTGGAAATGGCAACCTGGTTGTTTCGATCGGCTATTGCGGTCGGATGAATCGCTGCACGAGAAATGGCTTTACGTCCGCGAAAACCCGGTGCGCGCGGGCCTCGTCAAGAATTGGCAAGTAATGGCCGTACCGAATCGGGTTCGACGACGCGGGATAAAATTGTAGGGCAACCGCATCGGTTGCCGGTTAATGAAATGAACGCTCGACGGTTCGGCAAGCGGAGCGCTTGCCCTACAACGGCAGCTGAAATCATTGCCGATACCTACATCTTGAAGCGTTCGCCGAGATAAAGCTGACGGCTGATCGGGTCGTTGATGAGAAAATCTTTGGTGCCTTCGCTCTCGACGCGGCCTTCGAAAATTAAATAGGCGCGATCGACGATCGACAAGGTTTCGCGCACGTTGTGGTCGGTGATCAAAATCGCCAACCCGGATTTGCGCAGGTTGACGATGATCTGCTGCACGTCGTAGACCGCGATGGGATCGACACCGCTGAATGGCTCGTCCAGCATGAGCAATTTCGGCTTTGTCACTAACGAACGCGCAATCGTGAGTCGCCGTTTCTCGCCGCCGCTCAGGGTGAGGGCCTGGTTTTTCGCGATCCGCTCGATTCCGAATTGATGGAGCAACTGTTCGCAACGCTGTCGGCGCTCGTGTTTCGACAACGACAGCGTCTCCAAAATTGCCATGATGTTTTGCTCAACCGTCAGTTTGCGAAAGATCGATTCCTCCTGCGGCAAATAACCCATCCCGAGCCGCGCGCGTTTGTACATCGGATAATTCGTCACATCGGTGCCCGAAAAAATAACGCGGCCGCTGTTTGGCCTAACGAGTCCGACGATCATGTAAAAGCTGGTCGTCTTGCCGGCGCCGTTCGGCCCGAGCAATCCCACGATCTCGCTGGCGCGCGCGTTGATGTTAACTCCGTTGACGACAGCCCGGCCGCCATAAATTTTCACCAGCTGGTCAGTCGAAAGGACATTGTCGATCTTCGCCGCGGGCGGCGCAGCCACTTCCGCACCCGCGGCAGATGTCGTTTGGCTCGTCATGGTTTGGGCGAAGGCGTGGGCTTCGTTTCTTCGTTCGGCTGCTGGCGAATCTCAGTGCGACTCGGCCCGTGCGTACTGAGCTGGCCATTCTGATTAATGACCATGACCGTGTCCGGACTGGTCGCCATATGCGTGTTTAACCCTTCCTGCACACGCGGCGTGCCGGTCAACTCCACGTCGCCGGTCGCCGCCGTGTATATGGCCCTATCCGAACGGCCGACCGAGCGGGTCGGTGGTCCGCCATTGGGATCGGGCCGGTCGCGCACGACCGCCACGTTGCCTTCTGAAATCGTTTTCTCCAGTTTCTGATTCTCGCCTTTGCTGATGTAAACGGTCAATTTGTCGGATTGAAGATTGAAACGCGGGTCGATCACCTTCACGTGACCGCTAAAGATGCCGATGCTTTTGTTCGAATCAAAAAATGCCTCGTCCGCATCAATTTCCGTCGTCGTCGGTTCATTGGACTGCATCTTATTGCTCGGACCGAGAAATTTGTTGACGCCTGATTTATCTTCTTTTTCGGTCGCTGTCTTCTCGGCCTTCTTCGTGGGCGTGCCGGATTCCGCCGGCGAGACCGCCAGCTGCGCCCACAATTGTGCGGTCATGCCACAGATCAGCACGGCCACCGCCACCAGCCTTTTCATTCCCTTTCTTTTCCCATGAGCTGCGATTGCTGCGTGATCACCATTTTCACATTGCCGATTAAGCGTCCGGTTCTCGTGTTCGTATCGAACTGCACCGAATCACCAGCGATGTTAAAATCGGCCCGTTTGATCGTCGCGCGCTCCCCCGAACTCAGTATCCGCGTTTTCAAATTGAGCACGGAAGTGTGCATGTCGATTGTTAGATCGGGACGATTGTCCGGCGTGTAAGTCATGATCTCAAGATCCTGGAAACCGACGTGTTCCTCATCAATTCGTCGCGCTGTTTTTGCTTCAAACTTTCCCCGCAGACGGCCATCGGTGCCGAAATCGGGCAGCACCAGGCCTTTGGCTTCGTGACCAATCGGAAGCGGAATATTAGTCAGACTTTGCTCACCCGGCGACCCACTCGATGTGGCGGCGGAAAGTTTGTTTTTCCTGCCGCCTTTTGCTTGGGCAAACGCCGGCCCCGTCGAGATTAAGATCGACAAGAACAAGATCGACAAGAGCGAAACGAACCAGCTCCAGTTTGCGGAGCGGCCGCTACGAGACGGCAGCATGAATAGCTTTTAACACGCGCAGGTGCTTCGGCAAATTTTTTAGCGGAATCTGGTTCGGCCCGTCCGACAACGCGCGCCCTGGATTTTCGTGCACTTCCATAAAGATGCCGTCGCATCCGGCGGCCATGGCCGCGCGCGCCAGCACCGGCGCGAGTTCGCCGTCCCCCGAAGTCGCGTCCCCTGCTCCGCCCGGCCGCTGTACGGAGTGGGTCGCATCAAAAATCACCCGGTAACCCGCTTCGCGCATCCAATGCAACGAGCGCATATCGGCGACGAGATTGTTGTAGCCGAACGTCGTGCCGCGCTCCGTGAAACAGAATTTCTCGTTGCCGAAGGCGGCGAGCTTTTCCGCGATATTCTTCACGTCCCACGGCGCGAGAAACTGGCCTTTCTTCACATTGATCGCACGACCTGTTTTGGCCGCGGCGCGGAGCAAATCCGTTTGCCGGCAGAGAAACGCCGGGATTTGCAACATGTCGATCTTTTCCCCGGCAATTTCCGCCTCGGCAGGCGAATGCACGTCCGTGGTCACGGGAATTTTCAGTTCCCGGCCAATCGCGCAAAGAATCTCGCACCCTTCGCGCACACCAACTCCGCGAAATGAACGGACCGACGTTCGGTTCGCTTTGTCGTAGGAAGCTTTGAAGATAAGATCGACATCTTCCTGCGCGCAGATTTTCTCGATTTTGCGCGCCATGCGCCAAACAAATTTTTCCGACTCGATCACGCACGGCCCGAGAATAAAGACGGC
>DMCG01000016.1:0-4117 GCA_003445855.1 Spartobacteria bacterium
TTCCGGCCTGGCCGAATTTTTCGGGCAGATGTCGATCTTTCATTAGCTGATTGATGCGCGCCGCGAGATCGCGCGCAAACTTTTCCGGATTAGTCGGCTCGAATGGGCTTTCTTTCATTTGCTCGAGCGGAACCAGAAAACCGGTTTCTCCATCGACAACGACTTCCTTGATGCCGCCGACCGCGCTGGCCACGACCGGGGTCTCGCAAGCCATCGCTTCGAGATTAATGATGCCGAACGGTTCGTAGATCGATGGACAACAAAACACGGCGGCGTGCGAGTAAAGTTCGATCACCGTTTTTCGATCGACCATCTCCTCGACCCAGATAATGTCCGGACGTTTCGTCTTCGCGCGCGCGACCGCGTCTTTCATTTCCTCGGCAATTTCGGGCGTGTCGGGAGCGCCCGCGCAAAGCACGATTTGAAAATCGCGATCCATGAATTGGATCGCGTGGACCAGATGAATGATCCCTTTTTGTCGCGCGATGCGGCCGACAAAAAGTAAGTACGGTTTCTTCGGATCGATCCCATGTTTCTTAAGTGCAGCGGTTGAATCAACTTTTCGGTATTCATCGAGATCGATGCCGTTGTGAACGACGTGCACGCGCGTTGGATCGACATCGAACAAGCGCTCGATGTCGATCTTGGTTTCATTTGAAACGGCGATGATCGCATCCGCCATTTCCAGCGCCGTTTTCTCAACCCAAACTGAAAAATCGTAGCCGCCTGCGAGTTGTTCGCGTTTCCAGGGCCGCATCGGTTCGAGCGAATGAACCGTGATGACGAGTGGAATTGCGTAATTCAGTTTCGCGAGAATGCCGCCGAAATGGCTGTACCAAGTGTGACAATGCACGAGATCGGCATCGATGTTCGTGGTGTTGAAATCGGTGCAGCGCCGCACCGCGCCGAAAACCGATTGCAACGGCTTCGGACAAGTGAATTCGGTCGCCGCGGCGACTTCGAACCCCGTGACCTTGAGCCTGCCTCTTTCGAAACACTGATCGCCAAAGCACCGAACATCGACATCGATCGTCTTCGCGAGCTCGCGCGAGAGATAATCAACATGCACGCCGGCGCCGCCGTAAATGTGCGGCGGATACTCGTTGGTCAGGAGAGCGACTTTCACGTGCGTCTCTACTAGTCGTGCGGCGGTTGTGGGGCAAGTTTCCGACTTGCCGTTCGTTTAATTCGCAAGTTGGAAACTTGCGCCACTATTTGCCGGCGCGAACGAGAAGCACCGGCACTTGTGCCTTGTGTCGCACTTCGTTGATCGTGCTGCCGAAGAGCAAGTCGCCGAGAAGGCGATGTCCGTGCGCGGTCATCGCGATCAAATCGCATTGTCGATCTTCCGCCGCTTTCAAAATTCCTTCGGCCGGATCGCCCAACGCGAGAAAAGTGTCCACGGTCAAACCGCGGGCCCGCAATCCCTCGGCCGAACTTTCCAGGTAAGTGCGGTCGTCTTTCATCTCTTGCGACTCGGCGAGCTTGAGTTGCTCGTAATTTCGCGCAACGAATCCATCCGCGACGTGCACGAGCAATAATTCCGAGCCGTGCAATTTCGCGAGCTCGCCGATGTGCGGCAGAAGCGTTTCATCCGCGCGGCTGTTTTCGAGAGCGACGAGAATTTTTTGATACATAATCAGAACGCGCGTCCGAACCACGCACTGATTCCGGCCCAATCACACAGATATTTTCCGTTTACCAAAATAATCGCTGCCGCTGTGATCCAGGCCAATGTTTGAAGCCAACGCGGCGATACAAACTCGCCCATCTTGCGACGATCGCTCGTGAACATGATGAGTGGAATAACTGCGAAGGAAAGCTGGAGGCTGAGAATGACTTGACTGAGCAAAAGCAATTTCGCCGTGCCGCTTGCCCCGAAAAAAGCGACGGTGAAGACGGCGGGCACGATCGCGATGAGCCGCGTGATCAAACGGCGCAGCCATGGACGCAACCGAATATTGAGAAAACCTTCCATCACGATTTGACCGGCGAGTGTTCCGGTGAGGGTCGAGTTTTGACCGGAAGCGAGTAGGGCGAAGGCAAAAAGCGCGCTCGCAATGGGCACGCCGAGCATGGGCGAAAAGAGTTTGTAGGCATCCTGAATTTCGGCGACACCGCGCTGGCCGTGCGTGTGAAAAGTTGCCGCGGCGACGATGAGAATTGCCGCGTTGATAAACAACGCGAACATCAGCGCCACGCTGGAATCGAGGGTGGCAAACCTGATCGCCTCAGATTTGCCGGCGGAGGTTTGCTCGTAATTGCGCGTCTGCACAACTGAGGAATGGAGATAAAGATTATGCGGCATGACGGTGGCGCCGAGAATTCCGATGGCGATGTAAAGCATGTCCCGGTTGCGCACGATGTCGGAGCGGGGAAGAAAACCGCCCAACACGGCATGCCATTCCGGGTTTGAGAAAATAATCTCAAAAAGGAAACAGCCGCCGATCGTCAAGATCAGGGCAACAACCAACGCCTCGATGTAACGGAAGCCCTTGTTTTGCAAATAGAGCACGGCCAACACGTCCAGCGCGGTAATGCAAACTCCGATGACGAGCGGAATTTTAAAAAGCAAATTCAAGGCAATGGCCGAACCAATCACTTCGGCGAGATCGCAGGCGCAAATCGCCAGTTCGCAAAGAACCCAAAGCGCCAATGAAACCGGCTGCGAGTAATGATCGTGACACGCTTGCGCAAGGTCCCTCTGCGTGGCAATGCCCAGCCGGGCGCAAAGCGCTTGCAGCAGAATCGCCATTAAGTTCGACAGCAGGATGACGCTGAGAAGCGTGTAACCGAAACCCGATCCGCCCGCCAAATCGGTCGCCCAGTTTCCCGGGTCCATGTAGCCGACGGCGACGAGATAACCGGGACCTGAAAACGCGAGAAGCTTGCGCCAAAAGCCCGCGCCCGGCGCAATTAAGATCGTGCGGTGCGATTCCGGCAAACTCGGCGACGTTCGATCAAGGCGCCACCCCTTGCCGCTCGAAATCTGCTCCTGCATCGGCTTCAGCGTCGTGAAAATTCGGCTGCGCGCCAGTGGAGAATGAGCATGCCGTCAGATTTTGTAGCGGCGGTCGGAGCCTGCCCTTGCCTGCCCGCTGTGGCGGGAGCGCAGCCGAAGGGACCGTCGGACAAATAAACGCGACGCTCATAGAGCGCCGCTAGAGCTAACATCGACAACGGAGCCCGCGGGGGCGAGGCGACGTAGACGGGCAGCCCGAGAGGGTTCACGAGCGGGCAGCGAGTGAATCAATTACGCCGGGACGACAACGAATCGCCAAATTGATCGGCCGGCAACAGACCGTGCAATCTTCAATGATGGATTGATCCGTCTGCGAAGTGTCCACTTCCAACGGAAAACTCTCGCCGCAATGCGGACAGGTAATTTCGGTTAGGACTAAAAAATCCATTGTTCGCGTTGTAGCTGCCGCCGTCTCTGGCGGCAGAAAACGGGTCCACGAAGATCTGCCGCTGAGACAGCGGCAGCTACAACAAATCAAAGTGCGACGTTGGGTTTTGTCGCGGGCGCGGGAGCTGCCGGTGCGCCCAATTTTTGAAAATGTAATTGCCGCACGCGGCGGGCATCCGTTTGCGAAACCGTTACCAGGTAATTGTCGATCTTGACCTGTTCGCCCTGCTTCGGCAGATGACCGAGCAGATGCGTCACGTACCCGCCGATCGTACTCACATCCGCGCTCTCCAATTCCAAATCGGCGGCGTCACGCAATTCGTAAAGCCCGAGTGCGCCATCCACCGTGAACTCGTTCTCATTGATCTTGCGGAATTCTTCCTTATCCGCGTCAAACTCGTCCTGGATATCGCCAACCAGTTCTTCGAGCACGTTTTCCAGCGTCACCATTCCAACGGTGCCGCCAAATTCATCGACCACCATGGCCAGGTGCGCATGCCTGCTCAAAAATAAAGTCAGCAATTTCTCGAGCGACATCATTTCCGGAACCGGAATCAACTCGCGTTTGATCCGCAACAGATCGGGCTGCGGATCGCGCATCATCGGCCCCAGTTCCTTGACGTGAATAAGGCCCAGCGTGTTATCGAGATGGCCGCGCACGAGCGGGAAACGCGTGTGCTTGGAAGCAAGCGCTTTCTTTATGTTCTC
>DMCG01000016.1:4360-5193 GCA_003445855.1 Spartobacteria bacterium
ATGTCGCGCACGACGCGGCGGCGCAGATCCAGGACATTCGTCAATAAATCGCGGCCAAGCGGTGAGACTTCCTCGGATTTCTCGCTTTGATCGAGAATGAGGCGCAGTTCTTCCTCGCTATGCGCCAATTCCGTGTCCGCCACTGGTTGACGGCGCAACACTCTTTGCAGGAGAAAATTGGAAGACTTGTTCAGGAGCCAGATGGCCGGTTTGAACAACACATAAAATGCGCCGAGCGGCCGAACCAAGCGGAGCGCAATCGGCAATGGATTCGCGATGGCCGTGTATTTTGGCCCCAGTTCGCCGAACACGATGTGCAAAAATGTGATGCCGACGAAGGCAAGCGCAATTGAGACCGACGTTACAAATGCGTGCGAATAAATGTGGAGCAGCGCGAAAAATGGCTGGAGCATTTGCGCAAGAAATTGCTCGCCGATCCAGCCGAGCGCCAAACTCGCCAGCGTGATGCCAAGCTGCGTCGCCGAAAGATAAGCATCAAGATGGCCGCGGACATATTTGGCAAAAGTCGCCTGCAAATTCCCCTCCTCCACCAGCGCCTCGAGTTGACTGGTGCGCACTTTGACGATGGCAAATTCGCACGCGACGAAGAAACCGTTGAGCGCGACGAGCGCCGCGATCACCGCCAATTTCCCAATCACGACTCCGGGCGAATCCCAATGAGTCAGGATCGCATCAGCCATCGGCGTCGCTGCGAAAAATGGGAACAACAAAGAATTCATTGCGCGGATGCATGCCTGCATCCGAACCCGCATCGCGAGATTCTACCAGCTTGATTTCGTCACGCCAGGGATCAATCCCTGGGAGGCAAGCTC
>DMCG01000016.1:5590-6669 GCA_003445855.1 Spartobacteria bacterium
TGCGTGAGACCCGCATAATCTTTCTTCGCCTTCAACTCCGCGCGCACGGCGGCGTATTTCTTGACCGTCGCGCGTTTGCGCTCGTTACGATTGATCCAGGAGGTCTTGGCCATAAAGGAACGCGCAAGGTAACGAAGAACGTCCGATTTGCAACCCCGTTTTCCCGGTAGGACGAGACGACGCCTGCCATTGCCTGCCCGTCCTGGTGGCCGTGGCGACCGTGGCGGGAGCGAAGTCGAATGGGTCGAGCCAACGAAGATCGACATGCAGACGTTGTAGCGGCGGTCTGTGGCCGTCGAAACTATTTCTACTGGAATTAAGGAACCCAGGATTCCAGGAAGATTGATGAGGGACAAGCGGAGCCTGCACTGACCGCCACCGAATATGTCCACAATTTCTTCTCAACCTTGTAGTGGCCGCTCCTTGCTCGCGAATGGAGCGAGCCGGGAGGCCGCGACATGGATTGCACAACCCGACGGGCGAGGGTGAGAGAGCGGCAAGCGAACGAATTAAAGCTTTCGGAGTCTCAACGGCAAAATCTGTAGGGCAGGCGCGTCGCCTGCCTCTGTAACCGCGGCTGCTGGATTTCGAATCTTGCTTCGGCTACCCGGAACCGGCATGATAAAGTCATGCAGCGTTCCCCAACCTTTTCCTCCGCTCCCCGCCGGATTAGACCGAATAAATCCGTAAAACTTTGCCGAATAATTCGGCACATTTCTCGTTAGACGAAGCAGTAATGCGTTATCTGATCATAGTGGTGGCCGCTTTAGCTTTGGGTGTCTACAGCACCGTTGGCCTGCATTATTATTCCATCTTGGCTAGCCGCACGAAAAGTGAGTGGCTGCGACTTGCCTTCTCGATTCCTACGATCGCACTGTTCATTCTTCTTCCTATGATCGGATGCATGTTCCTGCTCGGCGTAGGCCCGAACCCATCTTCGAAAGAGATGCGGGTTGCATGGCTTCTTGCGGTTTTCCTCTCCTGGATCGGAACGGTTTGGGCCTACGTCATCAAGAATTGGAAAGTTCTGAACACACGTTTGCGCTCCGGTTCACCTTCACGTCTAACCAGTCGATGCA
>DMCG01000080.1 GCA_003445855.1 Spartobacteria bacterium
GCCGCTTCAACTCTCGGCAAATGATGATAATCGAGACCTGTTTCTCCAAGCGCGCCGACGCGCGGCCTTTTCGCCAACTCCCGTAAAGGTGTGATTACATCTTCGTCGGCTTCGGCGGCGTAAGTCGGGTGAACGCCGATCACGGCGAAAATGTTCGGGTACTTTTCGGCAAGATCGACAGCGCGCCGGCTGCTCTCGATTGACGTTCCGATCGTAATGATGCGGGTGACGCCGGCTTCGGTCGCCCGACCAAGCACCTCATCGAAGTCGTTCGCGAAATCGGGATAATCGAGGTGCGCGTGCGTTTCGACTAACATGCAAATGTTTTCCGGCGCGAAAGATCGACAATCACCATTCGATCACCGTTCCGGCCCACGTGAGTCCGCCGCCGAAAACGACCATGAGAATGTAATCGCCGGACTTGATTCTACCGCTGCGGTTGGCTTCATCGAGCGCGATCGCCACGGCGGCGGCCGACGTATTGCCGTAGCGATCGAGATTCACATAAAATTTTTCCAGTGGGATGCCGAGACGATCCGCGATTGCTTCGATGATGCGCAAGTTCGCTTGATGCGGAATGACGCAAGCGATGTCGTGGATCGACAAGCCCGCTTGTTCGAGGGCTTTTTTGGCTGCGCTCAACATGGCGGTGACCGCCTGCTTGTAAACTTCTTTACCGGTCATGTGAATGGTTGCGAGATTAAGATCGACATTGTCGCGCGTGATCGGGCAGCGCGAACCGCCACCAGGCATAAACAAGATATCGCTATACTGACCGTCGCTGCCGATGTGAGTGCTAATCACGCCGTGGCTGCCGCCGCGGTGGCGTAAGATTGCGGCGCCCGCTCCGTCGCCGAAAAGCACACAGGTGTTGCGATCGGTCCAATTGGTGATGGAGGTCAATTTGTCCGCGCCGATGACGAGCACGGTATCGTAAGTATGCGACGTAATGAATTGCTGCGCGATTTCGACACCAAAGAGAAAACCGGCGCAGGCCGCCGATATATCGAGACAGGCAGCCTTGGTTGCGCCAATCTTTTTTTGAACGAAGCAGGCGGTGGCCGGAAACAACATATCGGGCGTGGCGGTGGCGACGAGGATGAGATTGATTTCTTTCGGTGAAATCTTTGCCTGTTCGATCGCTTTCAGCGCGGCTTTAGCGGCCATGTCGCTGGTGTTTTCATCCTTAGCCGCGATGCGCCGTTGTTTGATGCCGGTGCGCGTGGTGATCCACTCGTCGGAAGTGTCGACCATGCGCGACAGATCTTCGTTGGTGAGAATTTTTTCCGGCACATAACTGCCGGTGCCGATGATTGAGACGGTGCGGCGTTTAGTGGAGCGCGGGCTCGAGCTGGGCTGTCGCTTCATTGTAACGGCGAATCTCTTCGACGATATGCGGATTCACCTGCTGTTCAATCGACTCCGCCGCCACCCGCAATGCGTTCTTAACCGCGAGCGCGGAGCTCGCGCCGTGCGCGATAATGCAGATGCCATTCACGCCGAGCAACGGCATGCCACCGTACTCCTCGTAGTTCGTCTTTTTCTTGATCGCGCGAAACGCGTCCCGTGCGAGATAAGCGCCTGCCTGCCGCGTCTTGGAACGCGCCAACTCATGCTTTAGCCATTTGAAAATTGCGACCGCGATGGACTCGGACGTTTTCAAAATCACGTTCCCCACAAAACCATCGCAAACGACAACTTCGACCGGGTCTTCGAACAGATGGCGGCCTTCGATGTTTCCGCGAAAGTTGAGCGAGCTTCGCTTCAGCAGCTTGAAAACTTCCTTCGTCAACTCCGTCCCTTTTACATCCTCTTCGCCGAGCGAGATCAACCCGACCGTCGGGTTTTTGTAGCCGAGGACGTGCCGCGAATAAACTGAACCCATGATCGCATATTGCAAAAGATGCTCCGGTCGCGCATCCGGGCTTGCACCCGCATCGACCAGGACGAAGACGTTGAATTGCGTTGGTAGAACGGCCGCGATCCCCGGCCGATGGATTCCGGGCAAAGTGCGCAGCTTAATCATCGTTGCGGCAACGGCGGCGCCGGTGTGCCCAGCGCTGACGATTGCATCGGCCTGGCCATGCTTCACCAGATCGACTGCGCGGCTGACCGAGGAATCTTTTTTTCGCCGCACGGCTGACCACGCGCGATCGCTCATGTCCACCACCTGCGTTGAGTGGATGATCTCGATCCGCGAGTCGTTGCACTGATGCTTCTTTAACTGTATTTCGATCTGCCGCGGATCGCCAACGAGATAAAGTTGTTTGATGTGCTGATACTCTCGCAGCGCCATCACGGCGCCGGCTACGAGATTTGGCGGGCCAAAATCGCCGCCCATCGCATCCAAAGCGATCTTCATCGGGACGGAACTTTGCGGATTTTAACCGGTGATTGCAAAGCGAAAAATGTAGAAGCGCTTGCCGCGGCGAGCGCCTGTGTTTAGTTCGGCCGCTGACACAGCCGTCGTTACCAATGCTACTTGCTTTCGACCGTTAACACTTGCCGGCCTTTATAATATCCGCACGACTGGCAAGCGGTGTGCGATGCGACGGTACTGCCGCATTGCGGACATTTGCTTAGTTGCGATGCATGCCAGCGGTTCGCGGCTTTGCGCGTGCGCAACCGCATCTTTGAGGTTTTGCGTTTTGGAACTCCCATGAGAGCGAATTAGGAAAGCAGGAAAACGTCAAAACGCAACAGGGTACGGGTTCAGGATTCAAAAGAGGCGGCGCTGCGTTTGTGCTGAAACCTGAAACTGAACTTTGAAACCTATTTCTGTTTCAGCTTCAGTTTGTCCAGCGCGCTCCAGTCCGGCCTGCGCTCCTCTCTTCGTTCACGCCCCTCACCGCTGCTCGTCGCAGCTTCGCAAATACGGCTGCCATCGCGATCGCAACGGGGGTGCGCCGGCAGATTCAGTAAAAGATCTTCTCGCATAAACGGCGTTAGATCGACCGTCTCCGGCCCGTGCAGCTCTGTGCGCAGGGCAAATGCCGGCACCTTGATTTCGTAGGCAAATTTTTCGAGACAGCAAACGCAGCTCAACTCCACCCCTTGCCTGAGCGATCCGTTCGCCCACAGCGCGCCTCCTGAGACCCCGATGTCGATGTTGTAAAACAACGGCCCGATGCAACGAATTCCTTCCGGCTCCAGTTCCGGAATCGGGCAATCCTCGTCTCCCTCCAGATGCAAACCGTCGGCTGGAATTTGTTTCAGGTGAACTTTCATCCGGCGAATTTCCTGACAAGCGCTTTACTCACCGCCGGCGGCACAAAACTGGAAACATCTCCGCCGAGGCGCGCGATTTCCTTGATGATGCGGGAACTCAGATAAGTATATTCCTCTTTCGGCATCAGAAAAATCGTTTCCACGCCCGTCTCGAGTTTCCGGTTCATCAGCGCCATTTGAAACTCGAATTCGAAATCGGAAACCGCGCGCAGGCCGCGGATGACCGCGCTCGCTTTTTGCGCAACCGCGAATTCGACCAGCAGCCCGTCGAATTGCGCGATCCGCACCTTGTCGATCTTGCCGACAGAGTCTTTGAGAAGCTGCAGCCGTTCCTCGAGCGAAAAGAGCGCCTCTTTCTCATCATTGTGCGCGACGGCCACAATGACTTCATCGAACAGTTTTCGTGCACGCTCGATCACATCGAGATGGCCATTGGTAATGGGATCAAAACTGCCGGGATAAATCGCGCGTCTCATGCGCGGAAATTCGCAGAGGAAAGTGCAATTGAAAAGTCGCAACCGCGCCGCAGTACGGTAGGGCGAGACTCTGTCGAGCCGATTACGAAAGGAAATCGACGGCTCCGCAGAGCGTCGCCCGACCGGCAGTTGCCGAAGTTCACGCAGTTTGTAGGGGAAGCCGTTTGCTTCCCATGGGACGACAACGTCGTCCCCTACAGAACGTCGCGTTACCACCAGTTGCCGAAGTCTACACGAAGCGGGAGATTGATCCGCGCCTTCATGATTAATCCATCGCCATACAAAAAAATCGCCGTGGCCAGCACTTTTTCCCCGCGGTTTGAGCAGGTTCTTTCCGAAGCGAAGCGGATCCGCGATCGTTTTGGCTCGGCGTTAAGTTTGATTTATGTAGGCGAACGCGATGAGAAAACCGCGCAGAAATTCCGCGACGCACTGGTGCAATTGAAACTTCCGGACGACTCGACCATTCATTACCGGCAGGGCGATCCCGCCGAAGCGATTTTGGAAACGCTGGCAGACAATAATGTCGATCTTGTCATGGCGGGTGCACTCGAGAAAGAAGTCATTCTGCGGCCGGTTCTTGGTAACGTAGCCCGCCGGCTGGTTCGCGAGGCGGGTTGTTCTGTCTTGCTTTTTACCAAGCCGGAACATGAACCAAAGCCGCTGCGGCAGATCGTCTTCATCGCGGACTATTCCGAGCACGGTCAGCACGCGCTAAAGAAAACGCTTGGCTTGGCCGCGGCCGAAGCGTGCGAAAGGCTATATGTTGTTCGCATCTACACCACCTTCGATGAAGCGCGCGCCTCCTTGCGTGCCGATGCTGGAGATGGCGCTCCGCGGCCCCGTACCTTCGAAGAGGAGGAAGCCGCCTTGGAAGAATTCATTCTCGCCGCCGGTCACACCGATGTCCCCATCGAAGCGCGCTGCCTTCGCGGCAATACTGGCTTTGCCGCGTCCGACTTCGTGCAATCGGTCGAAGCAGATTTGCTCGTTGTGCCCGTGCAGGCGAGCGGCCATACCGGCGAGCGATTGCCCAATCACATCGCATGGATCACGGACGCGATTCCGTGCAACCTCTGGGTGATTCGCTGAGCAATTGTCGATCTTGCGTAACGCAAAAAATTGTAGGGCGGCCATTTTGGCCGCCGGGTTTCGGGCGGCGGCGAGGATCGCCGCCCTACAATTGCGATGAATCATCCGTTCCAGGCCTACGGCGTCGCGCATCTCGCGGTCATTTTCCTGACCGTCGCGCTGCCGTTTGGGCTCGCTGCAGTTGTGCGCCGTGCAAAGTCGAGTCGCGTCGAGCGCGTGATCATCGCAGCGCTTTCCGTGCTGCTGTTTCTAAATTATGCGGCCTATTTGATTTTTGTGCGCTATCGCGGCGGCATCGTGAGCTGGCAGCAAATGTTGCCGCTCCAGCTTTGCGATTGGGGAATGGTCGTCGTGATCGTGGCGATGTGGAGCGGCAGCCACCGCTGGTTTGAGGTCGCTTATTTTTGGGGAATCGGCGGGACGCTCCAAGCCGTGCTCACACCAAATCTCCGCTTCGGCTTTCCGGATTTTCGTTTCTTCAGCTTCTTCATTTCGCACGCCGGCATCATCATCGGCGTGATTTTCCTGATGCTGACCCGCAGGTACCGGCCGCGTCCGATGTCGATCTTGCGCGTGTTCGCGTGGTCGGAATTTTATTTTGTCGTGACGTTCATCGCGGACGAGCTGACCGGTTATAACTACGGATTTCTGCTGCATAAACCGGAGGCCTTTTCCATTTTGAGTTTTCTCTCCGACTGGCGGCCGCTCTATCTCGTGCAGATGCATTTCGTCGCTCTGCTGTTTTTCATCGCGCTCTATGCGCCGTTTGCGATTGTCGATCTTGTGCGAGCAAAAAAATTGTAGGGCGGCCATTTTGGCCGCCGCCGGCGAAGATCGCCGCCCTACAAGATGTTTCCTTTTTCTCTGTTTTCCTGATTGATTCTCCTATTCATGAAGCCGCAGCCGCTGAAAATTGGATCGGTCACAATCGGCGGGAAACGCGCCGTCTTTATTCTCGGGCCGTG
>DMCG01000164.1:0-152 GCA_003445855.1 Spartobacteria bacterium
GGTTTCGCCGCAGCTTGCGCGAATGGAGCAGGAGATCGAGGCGTTCATCCGTTTCCTCGCAGTCGAGCGCGGGCTCTCGGAAAATTATCAGCTCTCCACCCAGCGCTCACTGACCGAGTTCGCGCAATGGTGCGCATCGAAGAAAAAGATCG
>DMCG01000164.1:490-2030 GCA_003445855.1 Spartobacteria bacterium
GGGCTTTCCGCTTCCTCAATAAAACTCATCGTAGTAGCGCTAAAGATTTTCTTTCGCTTTCTCGCTGGCAAAGGCACCGTCGACCGAGATCCAACGCAGGGACTTGCGCTGCCGCGGATCGAACGTTATTTGCCCGAAACGCTGAACGAATTGCAGGTCGAGCAATTGATCGAGCACATCGATACGAAAGTTCCTCTCGGATTGCGCGACCGGGCGATGGTCGAATTACTTTACGCGAGCGGATTGCGCATTTCCGAGTTGGCGAACGCGCGGCTCGAGAATCTGGATTTCCAAGAGCGAATTTTGCGCGTGACCGGCAAAGGAAACAAGACGCGGCTCGTGCCGGTAGGCCGTAAAGCATGCGATGCACTGGCAGCCTACTTGTCGATGGAACGGCCGAAGCTGGTCAAACGCCGCAGCGGCGGCGAGATTTTTCTGTCGGAACGCGGCACGAAATTAACGACGGCGCGCATCTGGCAGATCGTGAAAAAAATTTCTCGGCATTCCGGACTCGAAAAAAATGTTTATCCGCATTTGCTGCGGCACAGTTTTGCCACGCATTTGCTCAGCAACGGCGCCGACTTGCGCATCATCCAGGAAATGCTCGGCCACGCCGATATCTCCACGACGCAGGTTTACACCCACGTCGATCAACAGCGCTTAAAAGCCGTCCATCGACAATTTCATCCGCGGGCCTGAACAAGGCTGGCTCGCACAAAGTCCGCCAAGGACACAAAATAAACAACAATTGCGCCCGTGGTGACCGTTGTGCGAGATCGTTTTCCTGATTAATTCAAACACTCATGAGACGAATTCTCGTTTTGATGATCGCTGGCGCGCTCGCGGCCCTGGCGATGTGGTACGGCGTGCGCGTTTCCCAAACGACTTCGAAGGCGGCCGTGAGCGCGTTTCTCCCGCGGGAAACGATTTTCTTTGCGCAGATGCCGGATTTTAAGCGAACGCGCGATCAGTGGCATCACGCCGATATTTACCAACTCTGTCACGAAGCCGCGGTGCAAGATTTTTTGCGTAAAGCATTGGCCAGGATTCCAAAAAAAAATGCAACTTCTGAAACTCTGCAAGAGATCGAACAGCTCGATCCGAAAGATGCTTTTTTCGCGCTGACTTCCATCGACAATAACAATCCGATATTTGTCGCCGGTTTTCGTTTTCGAGAAAGTCAGGATGAGGCGGAACGGGTCGTCGGTAAATGGCGAGCGAAGTGGCTGGAGAACAATCCGAACGCGAAACGAGAGAAGATCGCGTACCAACAGCATCAAATCGAAACGATCGCCGCCGCTCCTTTCACCCTCGCGACGGCTTACGACGGGCATTGGTTTTTCGTGTCGAGTAATCTAACCGAATTGAAAGAACTTCTCGACCGAGTCGATCGGCGGAACAAAGATCGACAAAACGAGCTCGGTGCCGATGACTCATACCGCGCAGCGATGGCTCACATGCCGTCAAGTTATGCAGTGCTCTTTTATCTTCAGCCAAAAAGGTTCTCTGAAAAAATCACCTCGCTTCGTGCTGCTCTTAG
>DMCG01000164.1:2350-2502 GCA_003445855.1 Spartobacteria bacterium
TTCGAGGGCGGAAAAATCCGCGAAATAACTTTTGTCGGCATGCCAAATCTGGAACAAGCTGCCGCGCTCGATCGATCTTCCCTTTCGCTTGGCACGAAAGATACGGTTTTCTATCTCGCGATGCTGCTCGATGTCGGACAAAAGATCGACGC
>DMCG01000164.1:2847-9540 GCA_003445855.1 Spartobacteria bacterium
ATGATTGGAAGAGTGCGTTCGGCCTGGAATTAGGATCGTTAGCCGATTGGCCTGCGAATGCGCACTGGCCGTCTTTACTGCTGACGCTACCGGTGAAGGACGCCGCCAAAGCGCAGAAGATTGTCGCCGCCTTTACGAAAACCGATCAAGAGGCGATCTGGACGCAAACAGAGAAAGATGGTGTGCGCTATTTCTCCATGCAATCGCGCGCGAGTTTCCTCGCGATCACGCCAGCGATTGCATTGTCGAACCGAATCATGGTCGCGGGAATCGACCCAGCCTCGGTGGAGGCGGCGATGAAGCACGACAGAAATGCGAATTCGGACCTGTCGAATTCGCAGCTTTACAAGGCGGCGGTGCGATCGGTGCCAGCGCCGACGAACTTTTTCACATATGTCGATGTTGCACTGTTGTATGGGCGGCTCGATACAACGCTGCGCCCGATGCTGATAATGAGCGCGGCATTTATACCGGCGATCGGTGACTATGTCGATGTGAGCAAGTTGCCCGCGCCCGAGATCGTTACAAGACATCTCAGCCCGATCGTCTCTTCCCAAAGGTACGATCGTGATGGCTATGTGGCCGAATCGGTCGGGCCGGTCACGTTGAACCAAGCGACAGTCGGTTTCGGCTTGGCCGCAGCTTTCTGGGCGATTTCCCGCCAGCAGCACCGCTAGAAGGCACGAAGGCGTGGTCCAGTCTGCGCCATTTCGGCACTATTTGGCTAACCCTGCGCGATTGGCTGAGAATTATGCTGTTAGCCCCGCAAAAACGTGCTATTCTTTTCACCTTATGGCTATTCTCAAGAAAAATGCATTTTCCCGCCGAATTCCCGATCTCGTGACGGAGGAACTGGTCGCGGTGCTCTCCCGCCGCGCGTCGTTCGAGTTCAAAGAACTTTTCGATATTGTGCATGAAAATCTGCGGGCGCGGAATGCGGCCAGCGGTGGGGAGGAAATGCTCCGGTTGCGCGCTTATGAAAAGCTGCAAAATCTGGTCGCGCGCGGTGCGGTGAAGAAGAATGGCAAGAAATACAAAGGTCTTCCCTCGGCACTGGCTCATGCGATTGCCCCTCACAACGGGCATATCGCCGCAGGCGCACGATAATCGAATCCGAGTAGGACGCTTCGCATTTTCTTAGGAGAGCGAATGCTGCGAGAATACCTGCCGATCCTCTTGCAAATTATCGTGGCGATCGGATTCGCTGCCTCCGCTTTGCTGGTGAGCATCCTTGTGGGGAAAACCGGTAAACGCTCCGCGCTGAAGGACAGTCCATATGAGTGCGGCATGGTGCCGCAAGGCGCGGGCCAACCGAGGTTCAGCGTGAGGTTTTACCTCGTGGCCATGCTCTTCATCCTTTTTGATCTCGAGATCGTGTTCATGTACCCGTGGGCTGTCGTTTACAAAGAGGCAATTGCCCAGAGCAGCATCATTTTTTGGAGCATGCTCAGCTTCATCTCGATCTTGATGGTCGGGTACGTTTACGCGCTCAAAAAAGGCGCGCTCGACTGGAAGAGATAATCTCAAGGACGAAACGCATCCGACTCCGTTCAGCGCAGGCTCCGCTCGTCGCTCCATTTGCCTAAGCGGGAGAGTTAACCGCGGATCTCGCAGATTCACAGGAATGGAATGTGGCCCTGACCTCCGGTCTCTGACTCTTGAACGTCTGATTTCTTTATGGCAACTCAACGTGATCGGTCCGCCAGACGAGCCACAATAAGCAGAGCAAAGCCGCCGTTGGAATCAAGGTAAATAAGCCTGCGGCAAAGGGCACAGCGAGCATGTGTTGGGCGTTAAACGGAGTGCCAAATGACTTTGCGAGGTGATCATAAAATCCTGGCTTGATGCTCAGAAACAACAAGAAGCCCAAAGCAAGCACAGACAATTCAGCGGGTAGGCCCATTACTACCAACCGGCGCGCCAGAACCACCAGCGGAATGACCGCGAGCAACAGATAGAAGTACCAGGCAATGGGGCTGAGCAAGATGCTCACTCCAGCCAACCAACCAAAAGCGGTGTCGAAATTGGCGGCCCGCCACGCCACTGTCATTCCCAACAACAAAACCGCCAATGGCAGGACGTAGGTCGCAATCAATGCCAGCATGGGCGACGGCCACCAGGGCGAGATGTGAAAGCTAAACCCTGCGCCTTCAAACAAGCGGATGCCCCAGGCCCAAGCCGATAAGTTCCCTTCAGCCGGCCGCCAAAGCCTGGCATCAAATGGTCCGACCTTGAGGTAGTAGTCCCTGACGACGGCCACTCCCAGCACTGCCACGGCCAGCAGATTAGCTGCAATAAACACCACGGCGGCAGCGCCGACGCTGCGCCACTGACGCCGCAGCGCCAGGAAAAGCACAATTGGCCAGGCGATCATCTTGATCACGATCAATCCGCCTAGCAGCACGCCACCCATCGTCTGTTTTCCCGCGCGCAAAGCCAGCCACGCACCAACCAGCAACAACATCAGACAAGACATAAATTGGCCTTGCCAGAGTTCCTCATTCACGGGCATCCAAATCACGCTAAGCGCGAAGAGGACGGCCACTTTGATGGGGTTGAGCGATGCGCCCCACCAGCGAAGCAACAACACGAGCGTCGTCAGCAAACAGAGCAGCTCGGCCACGAGCCAGATCCGCGCAACCATTTCATAGCTCAAAAAGCCTATCGGTAAACTCAAGATCCCCGTTAATGGCGGATACGGAGTGGGATGATCAGCCGGATTCGCCTGCGGCAAGAATTGCGCGGCTAATTGATGTAGCGAAAGATAAGGATTGAGGCCATTGAGGATCGCTTTCGCCATCAAGTAGGGCGAAATACAATCCTTCCAATAAACCACCGGAGCGGAAAGTGATTGTAAAATGCGACTGAAGCGATCCGATTGGTAATACTCATAAAAAATGACGAAGATTCCCAAGAGAAGCGCTCCGGCTTGCAAAAATCTGGTTTTGAGAGAGCTCCGATCGCCCACGCCTTTATTTACTTCGTTGCTCGCTCATCTTGCCACCAAAATTGTTACGATTGATTATTCCATGAACTGACGCGGACACACCGGTTTCCCACTTGCACGCCCCGCTGGAACCGCCTAATAGCTTTAGCCTCCATGATTCACCACATCGTCCTCTACAAACTCAAACCCGAGGTCACCCCCGCTCGCGTCGAGGAAATGATGATGAATACGCGCATGCAGCTTTTGAAAATTCCCGAGGTCTTGAGCATCAAATGCGGGAAACGGGTCGACCCGGAATTGCCCTGGCCGTTTTTTATCGCGATCGACTTCGAATCGATGGACAAATACGCCATCTTCCGCGAAGACTCCGTTCACGTGAAGTTCATGGAAGAAGTGATCAAGCCGAACACGGCGGACTCTCTCACTCTGGATTTCGAGATGGATCCCGGTAAAGACGTCCGATTTTCCTGAAAGCGGCGGAGAGCGGAAAAAAACATCCAGTTTCCGAATCTAACACCGGAGTGGAAATCTTTTGCTTTCCGCAATCCGAAATCCGCGATTTGAAATGTGAGCATGCGACTCGGTTATCTCTACTCGCGTTACCCGGTCATCTCGCAGACCTTTTGCGATATGGAGATGCTGGCTCTGGAACAGTTCGGGGTGCCTCTTGAAATCGGCTCGGTTTATCCACCGCTCACGAGCTTGCGTCACGAGCACATCTCCCGATTGCGCGCGCCGATTCGTTACGCGCCGCCGCAGCAAATTTTGCGGATTTGGGAAAAAAAAGCGAAGACGAGCGGCAAATGGCCAGCTGCGCTGGTCGATCTTCACGAGCGGAAGTATGGCCCGCCATTCAAGCCCGGGCAGCGCGCGCGCAACGCTCTTTACTTCGCGGACCTTTTCATGCGCAACGGCGTCGATCACGTCCATGTTCACTTCGCCAATCGCGCCGCGCACACCGCTCTGTTTTTAAAAGAGATTTCCGGCATCCCCTTCAGCGTCACGGCGCACGGGCAGGATTTCATGACCGATCTGGGCAACGACGATCTCCTGCGCGAAATCTGCGCGGCTGCGGAGTTTGTCGCGGCCGAGACCGATTACAGTCGCGAGCTGCTTTGCCAGCGGTGTCCGGATTCCGCTGCGAAAATCCACCGGATCTATAACGGAATCGACCTGGAATGGTTCCCCTCTCCGCTTCCGGCGAAACAAAATCCCGTGCCGCGCATCCTCAGCGTCGGCCGGCTTGTTGCATTCAAAGGATTCGAAGATCTCATCGATGCCTGCGCGGAATTGACGCGCCGTAGTCTCGATTTTACCTGCGAGATCGTTGGCGACGGACCGTTACGCGAAAATCTTCAGGCGAAGATCGACAAGTTGAACCTCTCCTCTCGCATTGCTCTTCTCGGTTCGCTATCGCAAGGGGCGATTTTCGAAAAATTGCGCGCGGCCGATATTTTCGCCCTCGCTTCGGTGGTCGACCGCCAGGGTGGAAGCGACGTCTTTCCCACTGTCATTTTAGAGGCAATGTCTGCGGCGCGCCCGGTGGTTTCGACGCAACTCGCCGGCATTCCCGAATCGGTCGTGCACGACAAAACCGGATTGCTGGTGCCGCCCGGCGACACGGCCGCGCTGGCGGACGCGCTCGAGCAATTGATTCGCAATCCCGCACTACGGCTGCGTTACGGTCAGGCCGGGCGCGCGCGAATGGAGCAGCATTTTGAAATCAAAAAAACTATCGTGCCACTTCTTCAGCTCCTCCAGAGGTCGTCCGTCCGGCGACCCAAATCGCCCGCTCGTCCTTCCATTCATCAGATCGCTTATCTGATCGATCGCTGGCCGGACAAAAGTTTGCCGTTCATCGAGCGCGAGCTTCACGAGATGGAGCAACGAAACATCTCTATCGTGCCGTTCGTGTGCGAGTTAAATTCCGCCGCACGTTTTACTCCGGTTATTGAACAGTTGGTGGACAGACTAAATTTTTTTCCGGACGCAATGGCGATCGAAGCAGAGTGGCGGGCGAACCGCGCCCTTGCGCAAAAATTGGAAGAGGAGCGAGCAAGCGAAGAAGACCGCGCACCTGCCGCGATTTTCCTGCGACAGGCGCGTTTCGCTCTTGTCTTACGCAAGCTGCTCCTGGAGAAAAACATTTCGCACGTCCACGCCACGAGTTCGCGTGCGCTCGTCTGCGCGCTCATTTTGCAGGGGATTGTCGATCTTACAGTCAGCGCCACGATCGAGCCGAAGCCAGAACTGCCGCAAAGTTGGATCGAAGCGGCATTACGCCGATGTGAGGGCGGACGTCTGAGTGATCGCAAATTGCTCCGAGAGTGCGGCAATTCATTTCTCTTGGACAAGGCAGCTCTTGTTTCTTTTCCAAGAAAAACGCTCCGATTGCTCGAAGAAAAGATCGGGATCGATTTGACCAAACACGCAAGTTTCTGGCAGGAATGGTCGGAGTTGCTGGTTCGGTGGAGCCGAGAGCGCGTGGACGAAAAACCAAAAACAAGCGGATGAACAAAAAGGCCATTCTCCTCGCCGGCGGCGCCGGAACGCGTCTCTTTCCACTGACGAAAATCGTCTGCAAACAACTTCTTCCCATTTACGACAAGCCAATGATCTGCTATCCGCTCGCCACGCTCATGCTGGGCGGTTTGCGCGACATCTTGATCATTTCCACGCCGAAAGATTTACCGATGTTGCGCGATTATTTGGGCGATGGCGCACAACTTGGCATTCGGATCGAGTACGCGGAACAGCCGAAGCCGGAGGGGATCGCGCAAGCTTTTTTGATTGGCGCCAAATTTATCGGCAACTCCGGCGCCTCGCTTGTTCTCGGCGACAATATTTTCTACGGGAAACTCGATTTTTATCGTGACGCGCTCGCGGTTGAGCGTGGGGCGTGCATTTTCGGATACCAAGTTCGCGACCCGCAACGTTACGGCGTGGTCGAGTTCGATGCCGATGGCAAAGCGATCAGTCTCGAGGAAAAACCGGAGCAGCCGAAGAGTCATTTCGCCGTGCCAGGGCTTTATGTTTACGACGAGCGCGTTGTCGATCTTTGCCGAACGCTCCGCCCCTCGGCGCGCGGCGAACTCGAGATTACGGATTTGAATTTGCTTTACCTCAAACGCAAGGAGCTGCACGTGAAATTGCTCAGTCGCGGCATGGCCTGGCTCGATACCGGCACGCAGACCAGTTTGCTCGAGGCCGGCAATTACATCGCGACTATCGAACATCGACAGGGACTGAAAATCGCATGTCTTGAGGAGGTCGCCCTCCGCATGGGTTTCATCACTCAATCGGAGCTCGCGGCAATCATCGATCGATTACCCAAAAATGAATATCGCGACTATCTGCGAATGGTTTGCGACGAAGGACCGTCCGTTTTGCATCCCGAACCGCAAGGTTAACTGTGCACCCCGCTGTAGCGGCGGTCTGTGACCGCCGAGGGACAAACGCGACGCTCATAGAGCGCCCCTACAGGATCAAGATTATTTCGGCTGTTCGCGCAGCAGATGGCTCGTGTCGGCGAGCAGTTTCGTCACCGCATCCGCCTCAGTCGCCTCGTAATAACCGCGAATTTCACCATGTCGATCCACCAAAATCATTCGCGTGCTGTGCACAGGAATTCCAGTTTCTTCGCTACCGTCTGAGACCGCCAGTTTGAATCCATCGCGCGAGAGATGGTAAATCGCGGCCGGCGCGCCGGTCAGAAAATCCCAGCGGCCCGATTGCGCATGCAACTT
>DMCG01000164.1:9875-12005 GCA_003445855.1 Spartobacteria bacterium
AGATGTACATCCGTTTTTTCCAAAGGTTTCTGTAACTCGCTCATCCGTGTGCTAATCATGGGACATGGGCCCGGGCAGGTCGTAAAAATAAAATCGGCGATCCAAATTTTGCCGATCAATTGCGCGGATCCGAATGGCTGCGCATCCTGATTAACAAGCTGGAAACTTGGGACGGTGCCGTACGAAGAAACTGTTCGCTGGGCGAGAGCACGGACCTCAACGTGACGAAGCCAAAGCAAAAGCCCGGCAGTAACAAACGGGATAAGAATCAATGTTGTCTTCCATGCTATCGCGCTTAATGACGAGCCACGTTCCACCGGCAAGGACGCTGTATTCATAATTTCGTCGCGACGAGCGCGATGAGGAGGAGCGGCAGATAGACAATCGACGTGACGAATAATGCGCGCGCTTGTTGCGGCGTTCTTTTTCCGTGAAACCGCATCGCCATTGCGATAAACAAGCCTCCGAGCGCGAACGCAATTGGGACATAAATTGCGTTCGTTAGGCCAAGGTAACCCGGCACGCCCGCGACGATCAAAAGCAGCATGCAAAACAAGACGCTTTGGCTGGAGCTACGCGCTCCCGTCTCGTCATCGCTTGACATCATTTGAAAACCTGCGCGCGCATAGTCCTCGCGATACATCCAGGCGAGCGCAAAGAAATGCGGCATCTGCCAGAAAAATAGAATCGCGAACAGGCTCCATGCCCCGGCATCGAGATGTCCGCGTGCCGCCGCCCACCCAATCATAGGCGGAATCGCACCCGGAATTGCGCCGATCAGCGTATTCGTGGTGCTGATCCGTTTCAGCGGCGTGTAAGCGAAAATGTAGAGAACAATTGTGAGCGCGGCGAGGCCGGCCGCAAGCGCATTGCAACTGAGCGCAAGATAAATAATTCCCGCTATCGCGAGCAACAGGCCGATTACAAGAGCATCACGCGCCAGCATTCTGCCGGCGGGAATCGGCCGCGTTTTCGTTCGCCGCATCAACGCATCCGGCCTCCGTTCCCACCATTGATTGAGCGCGGCCGCGCTCGCCGCCGCCAGCGCTGTTCCGAATAGAGTATGAAAAAATCGCGAATAACTGATCGGATTTTCGGCGCCGAGATAAAAACCGACCGCCGTCGTGAGCAGAACGAGAAGCGTCAGGCGCGCTTTGACCAGCTCGGCGAAATCGGCAACAGCGCGAAGGCGCAACCGCTGGCCGTTTGTCGGACCAGCCGCGACTTCGCGATCAATCGCGGCGGTTTTCATGTAACTTCTGCTCCTCTCGCTTCAAATCTAGTTGTCGATCTTTCATCGGCGCGCCCGTGCAAAATTCGCCAGCAAATCGCCCAACTGCTCACGCCAAAAGATAGCATGATCGCGCCCCCTGCGACATGCGCCGTCGCGATGTCCGCGGCCTTGTTACTCCAAATCGTCCAGGCTCCAAGCGTAAGTTGGAAGAACAGGAGAGCGACCCACAAGATCGACAATCGCTGGAGCGCCGTAATTTGGCGCACGTCTTTCCAAACACGCACACAAAAGGTGATCACGACGAACGCGATGATCAGTGCGAGAAAACGGTGCGCCATCTGCAACCAGATTTGAAACGCCGTCACGTCGGAAAAGCCCTGCGCATCGCGCCAGGCGTTGATCTTTGTGAGCGCGGTTGCGCTCGTGTCTGGAATCCAAGCGCCATTTGCAGTTGGAAAATCGAGAATGGCAAGGTCGCGATGTTGGTGTCGCATCGTCGCACCGAGCGCGAGTTGCACATAAATCACAACTGTGGTTGCAATCGCCATCGTTTTGATCGGCGCAAATTTTTTTAGATCGACAACTACGTTTGAGAGCGATCGCCAGAAGTTTGTCGTCACCAACGCGATGACGACAATTAATCCGAGAAAAGCTTGCGCAATACAGGCGTGAAGGATTCCGATTTCATCCTTGAGCATCGTCACGCGCAAACCGCCCAAAATCCCCTGCAGAATAACACCGGCCAATGCGATCACGCCAAGATTGCGGACCCATGGTCGATCATCGCTGCGCCAAAGCCAGGTCGCGAGAATGATCGTGAGAAATCCAACTGTCGATGCAATCAGACGGTGGGTGTGCTCAAAAAATATTCCGCCAATCCATTTCGAAACCGGAAA
>DMCG01000164.1:12306-13180 GCA_003445855.1 Spartobacteria bacterium
CCGCTGCAGATGAGAAACAGAGTCGCGACCGCTGTGAACCAGGCGAAGCGCGAGAACCACGTTGTCGATCTTGCAACGTGCAGTTGGCTCATGTGAACGATCGCGAATGTATGTTGTAGCCGCCGCCCTGTGGGCGGCGCGACCCGCGTGAAGCTAACACAATTGGCACGCCCGCGGCGCGCTTCGCACAGCGAAGCGGCTACAGGGGACTTGGCGAGGTCGGCGGCGCAGCGGGTTTGCTTTCTGGCTGGGCGGCTGGCTGTTCCGTTTTCGGCGCGCCTGCGCTCGGTGGTTCACCCGGTGGCCGCGCGGCGGGAGCCGGTGGGCTTTGAGTGCCGGCCAGTTCAGCGCGCTCTTTCAACCACGCCTGATAATCCTCCGGTGTGTCAACAACGAGAGTTCCCTTCATTCCGTAATGACCGAGGCCGCAAAGCTGACCGCAGACCACTTCGTAGGTTCCGGTCTTGATCGGTTTAAACCACATTGGAATGAGTGAGCCCGGGATTGCGTCTCCCGCGATGCGCATGTGCGGGAGGCAAAAATTATGAATTACATCTTTTGAGGAAAGCTCGATGATGACTGGACGATTAACCGGCACATGCAATTCGCCCAGGGTGACGAGATCGTCCTTACCGGCAGGATCGTTTGGGTCGAGACCGACGAGATTCGAGTTTGTGACAAAACTAACATCACGGCGTCCAAACTGGCCATCCGGACCCGGTAAATGAAAGTTCCAGTTGAACTGCTGGCCGACGGCGTGAACGACAATGGCGTCTTTGGTTGGCGGAAATTCGTTCACCCGTTTGGCCCAAAGCGGAATCGCAAAGCCAAGCAAAAGGACAGCTTCGATTAAGACAACGGAAAATTCCAGATG
>DMCG01000159.1:0-4328 GCA_003445855.1 Spartobacteria bacterium
AGGACTGGTTCTTCGTCATTTTGAAAACCGTTGTCGCGCCGCCACTGCAAATAACCGATCTGCACAGCGACCTGGGCTAGCTCGAAAGCGTAGGCGTTGAGCTCGATTGCTTTCAGTTGTTGTACGGTGACGCGCGGCCTGAAAGCGAAACCGAGCTGTGTGGCGAAGGCGATCACTTCCTTTTCAAGATCGAGAAGAAGTTTGAGCGAGACGTAAAGAAAGTTGCCGCTCCCGCAGGCGGGATCGAGCACACTGATCGACGCCAGTTTATTGTGAAACGCCGTCAGGTTCGCGCGATCCGCCGCAGTGCCTTTAGCTTTTGCATATGCTGAAGCGAGAGTTGATTTCAGCGCGCTCCATTCGCGACGCAAAGGCGCCATCAACACCGGCTCGACAATCGTCAAAATGTCTTCCTCACTCGTGTAATGCGCGCCGATTTGCGCACGCTGGTTCGGATCGAGACCGCGCTCGAATAGATTGCCCATGATGCTGGGCTGAATGAATTGCCAGTCTGCTTCGGCCGCAGTCGCGAGCGCGCTCATTTCATTTTCGTTCAATTGGAAAACGGTCGCTTCCTCAAACAAATGGCCGTTGAAATGCCGAATTTTGTGCGCGCCAAATCGGCCGCCGCTCGCCATGGTCGCGAACAGTTCTTCGAGTGTTTCGGAGAAGTGCTCGGGATCGTCCACGCCCGCTTTGAAAATGCCGGTGACGAGATTCGCGGGAAGCAAGCCGGTGTCTTCGGCAAAGAAGCAAAAGACGATACGGTTTAGAAAACGCGCGATGCGTAGGTTCTTGCGCTGAGCGACGGAGTGTTCGCGGCGCGTCTTCGCGTCTGCCAACTCAATCGATTCGCGTTCCTGGAGCGAACGCGCGACTCCGGCAATTTGTCCAGCGAGTTTCTCCGTGACTTCGGCGGTCGTTCGTTGCGGCTTAAGAAAATTCGGATCCGTGAAAACGGCGCGCAGCAAGGGCAGGACGTGCGGACTGTCGATGTTCCCGTTGGTGAACTCGTGCGTCTCCTGCACGGTCCCGTTAAAATTTGTGCGGATGACGTAGCGATCGAAATCGCATACGACGAGCAGCGGCGGATTCAGTAACGACTCGCGATAACGGAGAAGTTGCTGGTAAGCCGCGTCGAGGTTTTTCTTTTTGCCTTTGTATTCCCAGGCGAAACAACCCTTCTTCCAAACATCGGCAAAACCGCGTTCGCGCTCGCCGTCAGATTCTTCTGCAATCCGGCCGGAGTCTTCGAGCGCGAAAAGCTCCGCGTCTTTGACGACTCGTTTCTGAAAACAAAACGACTCGCTGCCGGTTGGATCAGCAGCTGCTGGCGTTTGATGATCTAGCAGCGCGCAGAGATCATTGAAGTGCTCTTGATAGGCAGACGTTTCCTTTCCGGAATATCGCGCCCACTTCCGTTTAAACTCTGCGGGGGTCATCGTGACTACCGTTGCCGCTCACGTGATGGAACTCAAGCGGCAAGGCGCAGCATGTAGCGGCCTTGCTGACCTTCTGCCGCCTTATGGCGGGCGTGCCAAATACTCATTTCGGAATTTTATCGCCGCCGCGTATGCGTCAAATGCGGCTTAAGATTCAGCTGGTCAGCGCGACGAAGGAGTCAGTAATGCCACGGCCGCGAGCACGAATACGAGCGCCGCCGAGAATAAACAATAACGGCAAAACGCATGCAGAAGAAACGCCTGCACAAACAGCAGCCAGAGCGTGACCGCAAACATCGCCCACACGGTCAGACCGAAAAACTTACGGACACGCGCGTAGCCGAAAGCGGCGAAGGTCGCGAAACCGAACGCGCTGAAATAAGCCAAAATCCCGAAGGCCGCCATCGGAATGCCCGCGATTTTGGCATATCCACTGCCCAGCACTTGGAAGCAACTCGCCGATCCGCCGCAAACCGCCGTCTCACCAGTCAAGGATAGCACAGTCAGGTAGGTTGCCTCCGCGAGTCCGGCCAATGAGATCGATGCCGCGATCGTGTAGAGAATAATTCGATTGCGCGATTCCATCACTTTGGTTTGCCTTTATGCGCGAAAACAATCAAGGCGGCGACTTCGCGTTGATCGCGGCTTCGATGGCCGCGCGCAGACCCGCCGCGTTTAGCGATGCAGCCGGCAAAGCGCGATTGTTAATAAAAATGGTCGGGGTAACCGTCACACCCAGGGCGGCTCCTTGTTGTTGATCGGCGGTGACACGCCTTTTCACTTCATCACTTTCCATGTCCTTTTTAAAACGATCAATCTTCAACCCGAGCATTCCCGCGTAAGCATTGAACAACAACCGCGCGTCAGCCGCTTTGCTCCAGGTCGATTGCTCGCGGTAGAGCAGGTCGTGCATTTGCCAGAAACGGCCTTGCAAATCTGCGGCTTCCGAGGCGAGCGCCGCTTCCCGCGCATGCTGATGAGTTACAAATGGAAAGTGATGAAAGATAATACGCAAGCGCGAATGGTAATCGTGTTCCAACTGGTTGATTGGGTCGGAAAGCCTGCCACAAGGCGGGCACTCAAAGTCGCCGAACTCCTCCAGTGTGACCGGGGCGTCGGGCTGCCCGCGAATGTGAATCGATTCGGCGCCGTCCGTCCCGGACGCGATTCGATTTTTGGAGATTGTAAGAAGAGGAAGCTGCTTGGCGTGATATAGCATCGCTCCGCCCGCGAGCGCGAGTAGCGCAACCGCGCTAACAATGACAAAGGGAAGATACCGTTTCATTAAACGAAGCCTGAGTGAGCGCGAGAAGCTTCAGTGCAGAAATCGGCTCGTCAAATTCTGCGCATTGCCACACGACGTTGCCGGCCTGGCAGAGAGCGCCGGTGCGTTGATTTGTGCAACCGCGGATGTTACGTAGCAGCGCGCCGTTTCCGATGAGCCAGAATTACAAGGACACACTCAACCTTCCGCGCACGGATTTTCCGATGAAGGCGAACCTCGCCGCGCGTGAGCCGGAGCTTCTCAAAATGTGGGAGGAAACGCGGCTCTACACGCAAATCCAGAAGGCAAGAAAAGATCGACAATTATTTGTCCTGCACGACGGCCCGCCTTTCGCAAATGGCGACGTGCACATGGGCACCGCGCTCAACAAAATTCTCAAGGACCTCGTCGTGAAATCGCAAACCATGCTTGGTAAACGCGCCCCCTACGTTCCAGGCTGGGACTGTCACGGCCTGCCCATCGAGTATAAAGTCGTCAAAGAATCACGCGATCTTTCGCCGCTCGAAGTCCGCAAGAAATCAGAAGTCTTCGCGCGCAAATATGTCGATCTTCAGCGCGAGCAATTCAAACGGCTCGGCGTTTTCGGCGATTGGGAAAATCCGTACCTGACTCTCGATCCAAAATACGAAGCCGAAATTCTGCGCGCTTTCGCCGTCTTAATTGAAAAAAATCTCGTTTACCAAAGTAAGAAGCCGGTTTTCTGGAGCACCGGCGCGCAAACCGCGCTCGCCGAAGCCGAAGTGGAATATCAGGAGCGCGATGACACCGCCGTTTACGTCAAATTTCCGATCGTTAGCGGCGAATTCAAAGACAAGGCGAGCATCGCCATCTGGACAACCACGCCGTGGACTTTGCCCGCGAACCTCGCCATCGCGGTCGATCCGAAAGAAATTTATGTTGTGCAGGAATTTCGACGAGTGGGGCAAGTTTCCAACTTGCCATCCGAAGATCGCAACTTAGAAAGTCGCGCCACTCTCCTCCTTGCCGATCGACTCGTCGATGCATTTTGTCTCGCAACAAAATTCGAACCTACGGGCGAACCGTTGCAATCATTTCCCGGCAGCAAGATCGACAAGATCAGCGCGCAGCATCCGTTTCTTGATCGGCAATCGATCGTCCTGACCGCCGATTTCGTCACGATGGACACGGGCACCGGCGCGGTGCATATCGCGCCCGGTCACGGTGAAGATGATTATCGTCTCGGAAGTAAAAACAAATTGTCGATCTTGTCGCCGGTCGATGATCATGGGCGGTTCACGGATGAAGCCGGTTTGCCGAATCTGGTCGGCAAGTACGTTTTCGACGCCAACATCGACATCGTCAATTTGCTGCGCGAGCGCGGCATGTTGCTCGGCGAACAAAAATTTCATCACTCCTATCCGTATTGCTGGCGTTCGAAGACGCCGATCATCTTCCGCGCGGTTGAGCAATTCTTCATTCGCATCGACGAGCTCCGCGGCCAAGCACTCGACGCAATTCACAATGAAGTGAAATGGATTCCCGCGTGGGGTGAAAATCGGATCGCGGGAACGGTCGAATCGCGTCCTGATTGGGTCATCTCGCGCCAACGCAGTTGGGGCGTGCCGTTGCCGGTCTTTTAT
>DMCG01000159.1:4615-6244 GCA_003445855.1 Spartobacteria bacterium
TTCTCGACGCAAATTATGTTCGTAAGCTCGCCGATCTCGTTGCGGAGCGCGGCTCGAACATTTGGTTCGAGTTGAACGATGTCGATCTTGCAAAAAAATTAGGACTTCCCGAAGGCACGACGCATCGCACCGACACGATCGACGTTTGGATCGACAGCGGCGTTTCGCACAAGGCCGTTTTAGCTACGCGTCCAGAATTGCGCGATCCGGCCGACATGTATCTCGAAGCGACCGATCAACACCGCGGTTGGTTTCAATCGTCACTCATGACCAGCATCGCGTTGAACGGACGCGCGCCTTACAAAACCTGCGTCACGCACGGCTTCGTTGTCGATCTTGACGGAAAAAAGATTTCGAAGTCGGGCACGTATGACAAACCGATGGACGCCGGCCATTTCGTCGGCCGTCATGGCGCCGATCTTGTCCGGCTGTGGGCGAGCAGCATCGATTACACCGACGACGTTCCGTTCTCCGAGGAAATGTTTACGCGTCTCGGCGACACTTATCGCCGTATTCGCAACACGCTGCGCATTTTGTTAGGCAATCTGTTCGATTTTGAATCAGGAAAGCAGGAAAGCAGGAAAGATTTTACGCTGGTTGATCGCTGGATTCTCGAGCGGCTTGATCACGTGATTACTGATTGTCGATCGGCCTACGAAACGTTCGAGTTTCATAAGGTTTATCATACACTCAACCAATTTTGCGCAGTCGATCTTAGCAGTTTGTACATCGACATCACGAAAGACCGGATGTATTGCGATGCGCCCGACTCACCGCGGCGCCGCGCCACGCAAAGCGTTATGCACAAGACTTTCGATACGCTTTGCCGATTGCTCGCGCCGGTTCTTGCTTTCACCGCCGAGGAGGCGTGGCATCATTCGGGCAGCGGCGCTTCGATTCACCTGCTCGAATTCCCCCTGCCGCGCCGAAGCGAAGTGGAGGCGGGTCAAATGAAAGATCGACAACGTGTGGTGAGCGATCAGATTTCGGAGTTGCTGAAATTGCGCGGTGTGATTGGTCAGGCGATTGAGCGCGCGCGCCAGGAAAAATCGATCGGCAACGCTTTGGAGGCGGCAGTTGTTCTTAAATCGAATTCGGAGGTAACGACAAAGATCGACAAAGAAGAGCTCGACGAGTTTTTTATCTTGAGCGATTTGACCATTGAATCAGCGCAAGAAGCCGCGGCATCGATCACAAAAACCGCTTACAAGAAATGTGCGCGCTGCTGGCGTCATCGGCCGAGCGTGGGAGCGAGCACGGAACATCCGGATCTGTGCGATCGTTGCGAGGCTGTCGTGGCCCGGGTGACGAATAAAGTTGGATCGACATGAAATTCATTTTCGTTTTGTCATTGCCGCTCTACGCGCTCGATCAACTGACGAAGTCTTGTGTGCTTCGGTTCATCAAACCCGATGAGCACAGCACTGTCATCGCCGGTTTCTTCGATCTGGTGAACATCACGAACACGGGCGCGGCTTTTGGCTCCTTCAAGAACAACAACACATTTTTTGTCGTGATCTCGTGTCTTGCCCTGCTTGCCCTGCTCTTTGTCATTCTGCTGCTGGTGCGGCGGCGGTCTCGGGACGCTTGGCGAGATATTTCGCTGGCCTTGCTGCTCGCCGGCGTCCT